>NZ_JBFOHL010000005.1:0-236393 GCF_040812275.1 Rhodanobacter geophilus
AGCGCGCATTCATCGTTCAACAGTAGGGTTTTACGAGTGAGCCAACTCTTTTTCCGTCTACCAGTCATGATTCGAGCACGGACGTATGGACGTCCGTTTCATGTTCTATAGATCAGAGCATCCTTAAGCGCGCAGTGAGTGGAGACTCTGCATGAAACGAGTTACCGGCATTGGCGGCATCTTCTTCAAGGCCAAGGACCCGAAGGCCCTGACCGAGTGGTACCGGGTGCACCTGGGCGTTCCAGTCGAGGCGTGGGGCGGTGCGGCGTTCCGCTGGGCGTCGCCCGACAATCCGTCCGGCGCCGGAACGACCGCGTGGAATCCGTTCGCGGCCGACACGGACTACTTCGGGCCGGGCCAGTCGCCCTTCATGGTCAATTACCGGGTGGCCGACCTGCACGCCCTGCTCGCCGCCCTGCGCAGCGAAGGCTGCAACGTCGTCGACAAGGTTGACGAGTCGGAATTCGGCAAGTTCGGCTGGGTCATCGACCCGGAGGGCAACAAGGCGGAGCTGTGGGAACCGCCGGCGGGGCAGTGAGTCGGGCAAAGAGGCGGGGGTTATCAAGTACACCGAGGGTAAGTCGGGCAGTGCATCCATAGGTACTGCGCCGATGCGATAGCGCGTTGCAGACTGCCTGCATTCACTCAAAGCCGATCAGGGGGGAGTCATGGAAAATCCGTATCAGAGTCCGGGTGCCGTGGTGGAGGACCGGGAAAAGCCGAGCTCGTCGCTGGGCGACGTGGCCTCCGGCCAGAAGCTGGTGATCTACGCGATCCTGCTGTACTTCCTCGCCGCTGTGCTGCGCACAGTGGTCGGCCCCATCGCCGCGCTTGCCTTCCTGGCCTGCCTTGTCATGTCGTGGGTGGGCATCTACAAGATCGCCCGCGGCCTGGAGTATCCAATGTGGTGGCGGATCGTGCTGCTGGTGCTGATGCTCGTTCCGCTGGTGGGACTGATCGAGCTGCTCGTGCTGAGTTCCAAGGCCACGTCGCGGCTGCGCAAGGCGGGGTATTCGGTGGGGTTGCTGGGGGCGAGGGATTACTAGGCGCAGGCTTGCCGATCAGAGTCGAGCTCAAGCAAGAGCGTGTGCCTGATGTCGAAAGCGGGCTGTCCTGCCCGCTTTCGACTCGCCGGGTCAAGGCCCGGCTCCGCCGGCTCAAGCGCCAGGGCGCTTGAGCCGCGAGCGGCCATCCATGGCCGCTAATCCTCTTCGAGCTTCGGCCGCCACGCCTCGCTGAGCTGCTTCTGCACCGGCGCGGGCACCGGCTCGTAGTGGCTGAGGTCCAGGCTGTAGCGGCCGCGGCCGCCGGTCATGGCCTTGAGTTCGGTGGGGTAGTCGGTGAGTTCGGCGAGCGGGGCCTGGGCGCGGATCATCAGCTCGCCGCCGCGCCGGCTGTCGGTGCCGAGGATGCGCGCGCGCTTGCCGGCGAGGCCGCCGGTGACGTCGCCGACGTCGCTCTCGGGGATCGCCACCTCCACGTCCACGATGGGTTCCAGCACGATGGGCCGCGCCTTGCCCACGGCGTCGAGGAAGGCCTTCTTGCCCGCGCTGACGAAGGCCACTTCCTTGGAGTCGACCGGGTGGTACTTGCCGTCGTACACGGTGACGCGCAGGTCCTGCAGCGGGTAGCCGGCCACGGCGCCGCGCTCCATCGCCTGGCGCACGCCCTTCTCGATCGCGGGCAGGAAGGTGCCGGGGATCACGCCGCCCTTCACCGCGTCGACGAACTCGAAGCCGGCGCCGCGCTCCAGCGGTTCCACGCGCAGGAACACTTCGCCGAACTGGCCGGCGCCGCCGGTCTGCTTCTTGTGGCGGTGGTGGCCCTCCGCCCTCGCGGCGATGGTTTCGCGGTAGGCGATGCGCGGCGGGTGGGTGAGCACCTCCACGCCGTAGCGTTCGCGCATGCGTTCCAGCGTCACCTTGAGGTGCAGCTCGGAGAGGCCGCGCAGCACGGTCTCGTTGAGTTCCTTGTGGTGCTCCATGCGCAGGCAGGGGTCTTCCTCGGCCAGCCGCCCCAGCGCGTTCGCCAGCTTCTGTTCCTGGCCCTTGTGCTTCGGCTCCAGCGCGAGTCCGAACATCGGCTGCGGGAAGCGCATCGGCGCGAGGTGGATGCGGTCTTCCTCGTGCGCGTCGTGCAGCACGGCGTCGTGGTGGATCTCCTCCACCTTGGCCACCGCGGCGATGTCGCCCGGCACCGCCTGCTCGATCTCCACGTGGTTCTTCGCGTTGAGCCGGAACAGGTGGCCCACCTTGAACGGCTTGCGGCCGTCGTCGACGAGCAGCTGCGAGTCGCGGCGCACGGTGCCCTGCCACACGCGGAACACGCCGAGCTTGCCCACGAAGGGATCGTTGACGATCTTGAACACGTCGGCGATCACGTGCTGCGCCGGATCGGCGTTGACGGTGATCGCCTCGTCCTCGCCGTTGAGGAAGGGCGGCGGGTTGCCTTCCGCGGGATTCGGCAGCAGGCGTTCCGCGAGATCCAGCAGCTCGGCCACGCCCGCGCCGTTGCGCGCGCTGACGAAACAGACCGGCACCAGGTGCCCCTCGCGCAGGCACTGCTCGAACGCGTCGTGCAGCTGCTCGCGGCTCAGCGCGGCCTCGCCCTGGTCGAGGTAGGCGCCCATGGTGGCCTCGTTGATCTCCACCACCTGGTCGACGATGCGCTGGTGCGCCGCGGCCAGCGAGGAGAAATCGGTGGCGCCCGCGGTGTGGAAGAAGCAGTCCAGCACCTGCTTGCCGCCCTGCGCGGGCAGGTTCACCGGCAGGCATTCGGGGCCGAATTCCTCGCGCAGCGCTTCCACCAGCGCGGCCAGGTGGGCGCCCTCGAAGTCGATCTTGTTGACCACCAGCACGCGGGCGAGGCCGCGCGCGTGCGCGTGCTCCATCATGCGGCGCGTGCCGTGCTCGATGCCGTTGACGGCGTTCACCACCACCATCACGGTTTCCACCGCGGCGAACGCGGACAGCGTGCCGCCGCGGAAGTCGTCGTAGCCGGCGGTGTCGATCAGGTTGATGCGGCAGTCGCCGCGGTCGATGCCGGCGATGCAGCTGTCGATGGAATGGCCGCGCGCCTTCTCCTGCGCGTCGGTGTCCGACTGCGTGGTGCCGCGCTCCACCGAGCCTTGCGCCTGGATCACGCCGCCGGCATGCAGCAAGGCCTCGAACAGCGAGGTCTTGCCGCTGCCGGCGTGGCCGGCGAGCGCGATGTTGCGGATGCTTTCCGTGTGGTAGGACACGATGCGACCCTCCTCTTGCGGAAGTGCGGGCTCGCATCGGCATGAGCGGCGCCGCACGGGAGTCGCGCCTGGCGACTGGCGGGCCGTCATGGTCGTCCAGGCGCGGACGCGGGGGCGGTCATGGCGGGTGAGTGCGGCGATGGTACGTCGCGGCGGGGTTAGCCTCGCGTCAACGCCGGCGGGAACCGCCGCAAGGCATCGCGGTCTGAGAGCCGCGCTTCCCGCTTCCCATGCTTGCATCCGACTGGCGCCCGTTCTCGGCAACCCCGTCGTTCGCCCTGAGCGCAGGCCCGAAGGGCCGAACTCGAAGGGATGCCGCAGCGGCGCTTCGACTTCGCTGGCTTGCGCCAGCTACGCTCGGCGCGAACGAGGCTTTTACCCCGATGCGACGCCAACCAGGCTACAGGCAGGGCAGGGATTCATAAGCGTCGTCGTCCATTCGGAGTCCTCCCATCGTCCACCGCACGCAGGCCGAAACCCGCGCCACGCCGCCGCCCGGCCCCGACCGGGACGGCACGCTTGCGCTCGACATCGCGACCACCGCGCGGTTGCGCCGCCTGCGCTGGCGCGAGCCTTCGCGCGGGCACCGGCTGGCGTGGCTGGTGCTGCTGTTCACCGTGCTGCTGCACCTGCTGTTCGCGACGATGGTGTGGTGGGCGATGCGGCCGCCGCCGTCGCGCCGCGGGCCCGCGGCGCCGGTCGCCGACGTGCTCGAGGTGCGCTTCATTGCCGCCGCCACCGCACCGGCCGCGCCGGCGCCAGCGCCCGTGCCGCCACCACCAAGCGCGCCGTCGCGGCACGCCAGCGGGCCGGCGGCGAAGCAGGCATTGAGCGTGCGACTGCCTGCTCCTGCGCCCGCGGCCAGCGTGGCCGCGCCGCGGCTGTTCGACCGCAACGGCCAGGTCATCCTGCCGGCCGCCGCCAGCACCGCGCCCGTGCCCGCCTACGTGCAGGGCATGCCGCAGGGCGACACGCGGATCATGCGGCACGACAGCCCGGTGAAGTACCAGGCCACCCGCTTCGACAAGGACTGGGGCAACGGCAGCACGAATGCCATCGACGACGCGCTGCAGAAGGTCGTGGACAAGACCACGGTGAAGCACACCTTCCACCTGCCGGGCGGCATCCATATCCACTGCGCGGTTTCGCTGGCGGCGCTGGCCGGCGGCTGCGGCGGCGATCCGCCGCCACCGCCGTCGTCGAAGGACGGCGACGTGCGCCTGAACATGGCGCCGGCGCCGCTGGCGCCCGATCCGAACGCGCCGAAGCCGCCGCCGCTGTCCAGATGCATCGCGCTGTACCGCGCCGGCAAGCCGCTTGTGGACGGCTGCCCCAGCGACACGCCGGCCCGCGCGGTGGACGAGGAGATGCGCGGGCAGCACGCGAAACAGCCGCCGTTGCATTGACGCGCAGCCGCGCGACAGCGCCCGTTACACTCGCCGCATGCCGCTGCCCACGGACCCGAATGCGCCGCTCCCGCCCACCCGGCGGCCGTCGCAGGTACTGCTGAATTCGCCGCTCGCTGCCGCCTCGCGCCTGCGCATCCAGCGTGCGCGGCGCGACGAGCAGCCGCGCGTGCTCTGGCGGCGCGTGCTGGCCGTCGCCGGCAGCCTGCTGGTGCACCTGTTCTTCCTGTTCGCCTTCATCCTGGGGCCGGCGTGGGAGCCGCCGCCGCCCGTCGCGGTGGCGCCGGCGCAACTGCAGGCGCGTTTCATCGAGTTGCCCGACCTCGCGCCGCCACCGCCGCCGAAGGGCGAGCCGCCACGCCAGACGGGGCCGGTGCACCAGGGCCACGCGACGGCGAATCCGGGAGCGCCGCGCCATGCGGCCGCCGCCGTGCGCCACCTGCCGCGACCACCCGCCGTCGCTGCGCAGGCGGTGCCGCCGGCGAAGGCGGCCGCCGCTCCGCCGCCGCCGCCCAGCCTGCCGCAGCCCGCGCCCACGCCGCGGTTGCAGCCGGTGCCGCTGGCGAACCAGCCGCCGCCGGTGAACCTGCCCAACCCCGTGCTGCAGCCGCCGGTGCCGCCGAAGTTCCAGCCGCAGCCCGTGCGTCCACCGCAGGCCGAAGGCAACCAGCCGATGCTGCCGCCGCCCTCGCTGGCGCTGCCGAAGCTGCCGCCGCAGGCGCCGCCCGCGATCGCGCCGCCCAGCGTGGCGCTGGATCGCGTGGCGCCCAACACGCCGGCGCCGGCCATCGTGCAGCCGATGCACGTGGACCTGCCCGCGGCGCCGCCCGCGCCCGAACTGCAGGCCGTGCCGCTGCCGGCGCAGGTCGCGCCGCAGGTAAGCCTGCAGGCCTCGCTCAGCCCGCCCGCGCCGGACGCGCCGCGGCATCTGCCGAAGCTGCAGGCGCCGGCACCGGTCGAGGCGCCGGAAGAGCCGCCGCTCGCCGCGATCCCGCAGGCGGCGCCTGCCGCACCCAGCGTCACGCCGGCGCCCAAGGCCACCATCGAGATCGCCAGCGACCAGGCACTCCCCCGTATCAGCCAGCCCGTGCCGATCACGCTGTCGCCAGCGGAAGGCACGCCGACGGCGGCATCGGCCAGCGCACCGGCGGCCGCCGGCGCCGCGACCGAAGCCGCCGGCAAGGCGGCCGAAACCGCCGCATCCGACGTCAGCACCGCACCGAACGCGAGTCCGCAGGGCAGCGACAACGCACGGCCCGGCGAGCCGCAGGGCGTGGACAGCGCCATCGAGACGGCCACCGTGCACGGCAACGGCCCGCCGGCGTCGCACGGCCTGGGCCACGCCACCACGGGCGTGGCCGGCAAGGGCGAGGGCGGGCAGCCGGGGGCGCAGCAAGGCGCGGCGGCGGGCGGTGCCACGGCAGGCGCGCAGCCATCCGGCCACGCGCCGGGCAGCGTGCCGGAATACGTCCAGCTCAAGCCCACCGGCGACACCGCGGTGATGCGCCACGACATCCGGGGCGTCAACTACAAGGCCACGCGCTTCGACCCGTACTGGACGCCCGAGGGCGAAAGCTCGGTGGATACCGCGCTGCGCCACGCGGCGGAAAAGACCACGCTGCAGCACACCTTCCACCTGCCGCGCGGCATCCGCATCAAGTGCAAGGTGATGCCGCTGGTGCCGGTGGCGCTGCTGGGCTGCGGCGGTGCCGATCCGCCGCCCGCACCGGTGGCGCAGAAGGTCTACGACCAGCTCAACCAGCCGGCCGTGCCCGGCGGCAGCGTGCCCAGTGTGCCGCCGCCCGCGCCGGCGGCCAGCGCGGCGGCGCCGGCGCACGTGGCGCTGGACAACAGCGTGCAATGTGCCGAAGCCCGCGTCGCCGGGGGGCCGCTGCCGCCGGGATGTCCGCCGACCGAGCCGGTGGTGAAGCGCTACGTTCCCGCCACCTCGTCCAGTTCCTGGGTGCCGGCCAGCGACCAGTTCCATTGATGCAGAGGAAGGGAGTGGCGCTGAGCGAGATCCCCGCGCATGCCTTCGACGGCGGCTGCGATTGCCGCGTGGCGTGCCATCGCATGACCGACACGCCGCCGTGCGTGCACTGCCGCTGGTGCCGGCACGAAACCGTCAATGCGTTCGTGCTCGACGCGATGATCGCGGCGGAGCGGGTGTTGCTGCCTGGCGGCAGGCCCGAACCGGTGCCATCGTTTCATGGCTGGGCGCAAGATGAATCGCCCGCCGCAGGCGATCCAGGATCCAGAAGCGAAGGACATCGCGAGCACCCGCCCCTCACCCCAGCCCTCTCCCCGAAGGGGAGAGGGCGAAAGCGCAGCCGGCGATCCCAGCGGTCACGACAACCGCTGGAACTCCTTCATCAGCGGCAGTCGCCGCACGCGCACCGCGCTGACGCGGAACACCGCGTTGGCGAGCGCGGGGGCGGCGGTGGGCATGGCGAGGAAGCTGGCGCCGGTGGGCGGGTGGGCGTCGTCGGGAACGACGATCACCTCCACGCTGTTGGGCAGCGCGGCCATGCTGGCCAGCGGGTAGTCCTTCCAGTCGCGCTGCTGGACCTGGCCGTCCTTGTAGGTGATGGCGAGGTTGAGCGCGGTGGAGAGCGCGTCCAGCGTGGCGCCGGCGACCTGGCCCTCGAGGCCGAGCGGGTTGATCACGCGGCCCACGTCCACCGCGCAGACGACGCGCTCGATGCCGAGCTTGTCGCCCTGCAGCGAGGTCTCGATGGCGTGCGCCACGTAGGCGCCGTCCATGTACCAGCAGGCGAGCCCCAAGCCATTGACGCTGCGCAGCCAGTTCTTCCACTCGATGCGGTCGGCGACCAGCTGCAGCACGTTGCGCAGGCGGCCGGTGTCGAGCACGCCGCCGTTCTTCAGCGCGATCGCGCGCGGTTCGCCGAGCAGGCGCAGGCGGGTCTTCAGCGGGTCCTCGCGCATCAGGTGCGCGATCTCGTCGACGAAGCTCTCCACTGCGAACGCGTTGGAGAGGTGCGGCGTCGCGCGGTGCGGGCCGCGCGGCAGGGCGGATTCCAGCGCGTACCAGTCGCTGCGGTAGTTCGGCACCAGGCCGGCGGGCAGCTGGTCGGGCAGCACTTCCGAGCTCCACAGCCGGTTGGCGGGCGCGCCGCGGCCGCTGAGGGCGGAGGCACTGGCGAGGCGCTGGTTCCAGGCGAGCAGGTTGCGCTTGCCGTCGATGATCGCGCTGATCTTGTGCACGCTGGCGGAGCGGTAGAAATCGTTGGCGAAGTCCTGCTCGCGCGTCCACAGCAGGCGCACCGGCTTCTGCACCGCCTTGGCCAGCATCACCGCCTCGGCCACGTAGTCGTGGTCGAGCCGGCGGCCGTAGCCGCCGCCCACGCGCGGCACGCGGATCTCGATCCGTTCGGGCGCGAGTCCGGTGAGGCGCTGCACCACCGCCCAGGCCTGCTGCGGCGCCTGGCTGGGCACCACCAGCCTGGCGCTGTCCTTGTCGATGCGGGCGAGGCAGTTCATCGGCTCGGCGCAGGCGTGCGCCAGCCAGGGCTGGTAGTAGCTGGCCTCGAGGCGGCGCGCGGCATGCTTGCCGGCCTTGTCCACGTCGCCGTCGTCGCGCACGCGCGTGGTGGGCGCGGCATCGCCGTCGAGCAGGGCGGAGGCCTGCTGCTCCAGCGCGCCGCTGCTGGTCGCGGCGCCGGGCTTCCATTCCAGCTTGAGCTGGTCGCGGCCCTGGAGCGCGGCCCAGGTGTTCTCGGCCAGCACCGCCACCGCGGGAGCGATCACGGTATGGCCCGGCGGCTGGCCGGGTTCGGGCTTGAGGTGCATCACCTTGACCACGCCCTTCACCGCCAGCGCGGGTGCGGTGTCGATGCGCGCCAGCGAGCCGTCCGGCCACGGGCAGTGCAGCAGCACGGCGACCAGCGCCTCGGCCTCGTGGTGGTCGATCGCGTACTTCGCCTGCCCGGTGACGATGGCGTGCGCGTCGACATCGCCCACCGGCTTGCCGATCAGGGTGTAGCGCTCGGGCGGCTTCGGTGCCGGTGCCTGCCTGGGCAGGTCGAGCTTGCTGGCGTCGTCGACCAGGCTGCCGTAGGTGACGCGGCGGCCGTCCGGCGCGATCACCGTGCTGGCCTCGCAGCGCAGGCGATCGGCGGCGATGCCGAGCCGGCGCGCGGCGGCCTGGGTGAGCAGCCAGCGCGCCAGCGCGCCGGCCTGGCGCAGGTCGGCCCAGGCGGCGGGGATGGAGTCGCCGGTGCCGCCGCGCTGGCGGCCATAGCTCCACTGCGGCTGGCCGTTGTTGCCGGCGTCGACGCCGAGGCCCAGCTGCACCACGCTGACCCGGTTCCAGTCGGCGTCCAGCTCGTCGGCGATGATCATCGGCAGCGCGGTGGCGACGCCGGTGCCGGTGTCGGGATCGCGCGCGCCGATCAGCACGTTGCCTTCGGCGTCGATGCGCACGTAGGCACCGAGTTGCTGGAAGTGGTTGCCCAGCCATTCCGGCGGCAGCGGCGGCTCGCCGGCTTCGGCCACGCGCACGCCCACCACCAGCGCGCCGGCGGTGCCGGCGAGGATCTGCAGGAAGCGCCGGCGCGACAGCCGGATGCCGTTCGGGGTGTTCGCGCTCATGCCTGGCCCGCCTTGCCGGCGGCGGCGCGCTTGATCGCGGCGCGCACCCGGGTCTGGCAGCCGCAGCGGCAGGTGTTGGGCAACTGGTCGATGTCGGCGTCGCTGGGCTGCGGCTTGCGCTTCAGCAGGTCGACGCCGGCGATCAGCCAGCCCGGCGTGCAGTAGCCGCAGCCGATCGCGTCCTCGTCGATGAAGGCCTGCTGCAGCGGGTGCAGGGTGCCGTCGTGGGCGGCCAGTCCTTCCACCGTGGTGACGGTCTTGCCGTCGAGTTTCGCCATCGGCAGGGTGATCGCGGGGACCGGCTTGCCGTCCACCAGCACCAGGTCGGCGCCGTTCTCGCCGCGTGCGCCGCCGTACTTGGTGCCGGTGAGCTGCAGCAGGTCGCGCAGGTACCACAGCAGCGGCATCTGCGGATCGCCGGTGTGGACGAAGTGTTCGCCGTTGATCTCGACGTCGATGCCGTTGCGCACCGCCTCGGGCACGATGCTGCTGTCCGGAACGACCGGCACACCGTGGGCTTGGGCTGGCGCCATGCGGGATCTCCTCAATCGTGTCCGCGCATTGTGGCATTGCCGCGGGCGGCATAGGAATGCGTGGCGCTGAACGGTGGCGGCGCCTGGCGTGGATGCCCGCCGATGACGGCACGTTCTTCATCAACGGCAATCCGGGCCAGTCGCGTTGTCACGACAGCGGATTCAGCGGCAGGACCGATGCCGCCGGCGCGGTGCGGCTGGGCCATGACTGGAACGCCGGCGCCATCGGCCTCGGCGCCGAAGGCGGCCATGCCGGCCTCGGCATCGGCTGCGACTTCAGCCGCAACTTCGGCATCGGCGCGAGCTACGATCGCTGTCACGGGCGGCCGACGCTCCACGGCGAGAAGGCCGGCGAGAACATCGACATGTTCCCGGCCTTCGCCGAATTCCGTTTCTGAGTTGCCGCCGGTGGAAAAGACGACGGCCGCTTGCGCGGCCGTTGTCCCGGCGATGGCAGTCGTGCGCGAGCCTCAGCGACCGCCCAGGAACAGATTGAGGTTGGCCACGTTGAGCGTGCCGATGCCGGCACCCGGCGTGTAGTTCGGCGCACCGTGGTAGAACCAGTTGTCGCCCGCCTTCACGCTGTTGAAGGCCGACCACGGACCGTAGCCGAAGATGTTCTGCAGCAGGTACACCTGCGGATTCCAGAAGCCCACGCGGTGGCCGATGCTCTGCGTCAGCAGGGCGCTGATGCCGTTGAGCTGGGGCGCCACGAAGCTGGTGCCACCCGCGGAACCCAGGCCGCCGTCGGTGGTGGAATACAGCACGTAGCCGGTTTCCGGGTCGGCATTCAGCGCGATGTCCGGCACGTTGCGGCCGCGGAAGTTCGCGGGCAGGGCGAGCAGGGTGGTGGGGCCGGCACTGGGATCGTTGAACACCAGCGCCTGCTTGCGCTCGCTGCGGCGGATGCCGCGGGTGAGCCACTGGTAGAGCGGCTCCTGCCAGTACACGCTGACGCCGCCGCCGCCGCCGGACGAGAACAGCACGTCGTGCCAGCCGCCCGGCGTCGGGGCATAGGTGTCGAGGTAGGTCTGCAGGTAATCCCAGCCCCACACGCTCTCCTGCGTGATGGAGGTGGTGGGGGCGCCCTGGATGCCGAAGGTGAACGGCACGGTGGTGCCGCCGGCGGCCGTGATGAACGGATCGGAGGCCGGCGAATCCACGGTCAGCGGCGCACTGAACTCGCCCGGGCCGGTGCCGGTGCCCAGTCCGCGCACGGTGTCGTAGGCGCCCGAGTCGCCGGAGGCGGCGAACACCGACTGCCCCTGCGCGGCCGCTTCCAGGAAGATCTGGTGGAAGGCGCGCAGATTGCCCACGTCGGTGGTGTCGGTGTCGCTGGCACCGTCCACGTTGAGCGCGGCGAAGTTGAAGATCTCCGGCAAGCCCCAGCTGGTGGAGATGCTGTCGGCCTTGTTGTCGGAGACGGCTTGCGCGAAAGCGTCGGTGAAGCCGTTGCCGGCGTTCGGTGCGTCGTAGACGATGATGTTCGCCCATGGCGCGAGGCCGCCGGACTGCTCCACGTCCAGCGCCGTCTCGCCGCTGCCGCCGTCGAAGACGCCGCCGCCGTCCACGTGCACCTGGGTGATGCGGTTCGGCTTGGTGGCCAGGCCGATGTCGCTCCAGTAGGTCTGCGCATCGGACGGATAGAAGTTGGACAGGGTCACGATCGCCACCGTCGAACCCTTGCCGTTGATGCCGTGCTGGTACAGCGGGTTGATGTTGTAGAAGTTCGCCACGTCGCCCACGGTGTAGTCGCCCGGTATGCCGGTGGCGGTGGGGTTGCTGCCGGGCGTCTTGGCGAGCGCCTTGAGCGTGAAGGTCCGCTGCGCCGTCGCCGGCAACCGGGGCAGGTTGATCCGGTGCGACAGGAACTGTCGCTCGTTGCTGAGGCCGCTGACGAAGATCACGCTGCCGGCCAGCGCGGCGGGCAGCCGTGGCGTGGTGGCGGGGCGATGGAAGTGCCGGCCGCCGCGCGCGGAGACGTACTCGTGGATCGGCGCCTGGAAGATTGCGCCGAGCTGGGCCGGCGTGGCGCTGGTCTCGATCGCCAGGTGGCTGGCCAGCACCTGGCTGGAGAGTCCTTGCTGGCGCAGGAAGGCCTGCACGCGGGCAATGTCCGCATCGCTGGCGCCGTACTGGCTGGCGAACTCGGCGGTGCTGAGGAACTGGCGGTAGTGCGGCGAACCGGGCGTGATGGTCTGCTGGATGTAATCCTGCAGCGCCGCCTCGTGGCGCAATTTCAGGATCAGGGTGACGTGCACGGGCTGGCTGGAAACGGCCAGGCCCATGTCGACGCTCGGCCGCACGTCGGCGGCCCATGCGGCGGTACCCACGCCTGCAAGCAGCAGGGCGAGGCAGCCGGCCAGAGATTTGCGATGCAGTTTCGCGAACATTGCGCTTCCTCCTGATGGCAAAGATTCGGGCGTGCGCGGGCGACGACGCGTCGCCGCGACGCCTTGCGGTCGATCCGCAAGAGCGTTTCGTCGAGACGAGCTGATGAAAACCGGGTTTCCCCGCGACGTCGTCGGTCTCCCCTGACGACTGGCGTTGCGCCGCCCGGCGAGCCTACTCCGGCGCCCCGGGTGTCGGTAGTACCGCAGGAAATTGCGGTGCGGAATCGCAAGTTGGGTGCGCGTGCGCGCTGCGGCACAATAGGGAGTTGGCGTCGCGGATTCACGGTCGCGGCGCCCCTCATTCCCGCCAAAGCCATCGCCATGACCGCCATCAAGCAAGCCGACCTGATCCAGTCCGTCGCGGACGCGCTGCAGTACATCAGCTACTACCACCCCGTCGACTACATCAAGGCGCTGGCCGCCGCGTACGGGCGCGAGGAATCGCCGGCCGCGAAGGACGCGATGGCGCAGATCCTGATCAACTCGCGCATGGCCGCCGAGGGCCACCGGCCGCTGTGCCAGGACACCGGCATCGTCACCGTGTTCCTGAAGATCGGCATGGGCGTGCGCTGGGACGACGCCACCATGGGCGTGGAGGACATGGTCAACGAGGGCGTGCGCCGCGCCTACAACCACCCGGACAACAAGCTGCGCGCCAGCGTGCTGGCCGACCCGGCGGGCAGGCGCACCAACACGAAGGACAACACGCCGGCGGTGGTGAACGTGTCGGTGGTGCCGGGCGACACCGTGGAGGTGATCGTCGCCGCCAAGGGTGGCGGCTCGGAAGCGAAGTCGAAGTTCGTGATGCTGAACCCCTCCGACTCCATCGTGGACTGGGTGCTGAAGACCGTGCCGACCATGGGCGCCGGCTGGTGCCCGCCGGGCATGCTGGGCATCGGCATCGGCGGCACCGCGGAGAAGGCGATGCTGCTGGCGAAGGAATCACTGATGGAGCACATCGACATCCAGGAGCTGATCGCCCGCGGCCCGCGCAACCGCGTCGAGGAACTGCGCATCGAGCTGTACGAGAAGGTCAATGCGCTGGGCATCGGTGCGCAGGGCCTGGGTGGCCTCACCACCGTGCTCGACGTGAAGATCAAGGACTACCCCACCCACGCGGCCAACCTGCCGGTGGCGATGATCCCGAACTGCGCCGCCACCCGCCATGCGCATTTCACCCTGGACGGTTCCGGTCCCGTGGCGCTGGCTCCGCCCTCGCTGGAGGACTGGCCCAGGCTCACCTACAACCCGCAGAACGCGCGCCGGGTGGACCTCGACACCATCACGCAGGAAGAAGTCGCCAGCTTCAAGCCGGGCGAGGTGCTGCTGCTCAACGGCAAGCTGCTCACCGGCCGCGACGCCGCGCACAAGCGCATGGTGGAGATGCTCGACAAGGGCGAGAAGCTGCCGGTCGACTTCAAGGGCCGCTTCATCTACTACGTGGGCCCGGTCGATCCGGTGCGCGAGGAAGTGGTCGGCCCCGCGGGTCCCACCACCGCCACGCGCATGGACAAGTTCACCGGGCAGGTGCTGGCGCAGACCGGCCTGCTCGGCATGGTCGGCAAGGCCGAGCGTGGCCCGGCCGCCATCGAGGCGATCAGGCAGCACCGGTCGGTGTACCTGATGGCGGTGGGCGGCGCGGCCTACCTGGTCTCCAAGGCGATCAAGGCCTCGAAGGTGCTGGCCTTCGAGGACCTGGGCATGGAGGCGATCTACGAGTTCGAGGTGAAGGACATGCCGGTGACCGTGGCGGTGGACAGCGCCGGCACCTCGGTGCACCAGACCGGTCCGAAGGAATGGCAGGCGCGCATCGGCAAGATCCCCGTCTTTGTTCAATAAACCCGTGCGCGCAGCGCACCGCGTTCGCCTCCTCTCCCTCCGGGAGAGGATTGAGGAGAGGGTCCGGACTTGCGCGGTACTGCCGAACGAGTCGGTCAGCACACGCCTTCGCCTCCTCTCCCCGGCGGGGAGAGGGAGTGGCTTCCGCAACGCTTGCCGCGTCGCGCCCATTGCGCGCCGCAGATTCCCCGGCATGGCGCCCTGTTCGACCGACGCCGACGCAGGCGCAACGCAAGCGAAGGTGGCAGGGGCTGCTTGCTTGCCGCAGGCCATGGGCACGGTACAGACTACGAAGTCATGCGTGCGCCGATGGCGGGCGGCAGCCCCGATGTGGCGTGACCTTGCTTTCACTGGACCAAGATGGCGATCAAGAAATCCGAGCTGTATTCCTCCCTCTGGGCCAGCTGCGACGCCTTGCGCGGTGGCATGGACGCCAGCCAGTACAAGGACTACGTGCTGGTGCTGCTGTTCATCAAGTACATCAGCGACAAGTACGCCGGCGTGCCGTTTGCGCCGATCACCGTGCCGCCGGGTGCCAGCTTCGACGACATGGTGGCGCTCAAGGGCAAGAGCGACATCGGCGACCAGATCAACAAGAAGATCATTGCACCGCTGAAGGAAGCCAACCGGCTGTCCGACATGCCGGACTTCAACGACGCCGGCAAGCTCGGCAGCGGCAAGGAGATGGTCGACAAGCTCACCGACCTGATCGGCATCTTCGAGAACAAGGCGCTGGATTTCTCGAAGAACCGCGCCGAGGGCGACGACATCCTCGGCGACGCCTACGAATATCTGATGCGCCACTTCGCCACCGAGAGCGGCAAGAGCAAGGGCCAGTTCTACACGCCGGCGGAAGTCAGCCGCATCATGGCGCAGGTGCTGGGTATCCGCGCGGCGAAAACCAGCAACGCCACCACCGTGTATGACCCTACTTGTGGTTCCGGATCGCTGCTTCTGAAAGTGGCCGACGAGGCGCGCACCAAACTGACCATCTACGGTCAGGAAAAGGACGCCACCACCGCCGGCCTGGCGCGCATGAACATGATCCTGCACGACAACGCCGAGGCGCAGGTCGTGCAGGGCAACACGCTCACCGACCCGAAGTTCATGGACAAGGGCGTGCTGCGCACGTTCGACTACGTGGTGGCCAACCCGCCGTTCTCCGACAAGCGCTGGAGTACCGGCCTCGACCCGGAGCATGACCCGCACGAGCGCTTCGCCAGCTTCGGCGTGCCGCCGGCCAAGCAGGGCGACTACGCCTACCTGCTGCATATCGTGCGTTCGCTCAAGAGTACCGGCCAGGGTGCGTGCATCCTGCCGCACGGCGTGCTGTTCCGCGGCAACGCCGAGGCGGCGATCCGCCGCAACCTGGTGCGCAAGGGCTACATCAAGGGCATCATCGGCCTGCCGGCGAACCTGTTCTACGGCACCGGCATCCCCGCCTGCATCGTGCTGATCGACAAGCACGACGCGCACGCCCGCAAGGGCATCTTCATGATCGACGCCAGCGCCGGTTTCATGAAGGACGGCCCGAAGAACCGCCTGCGCTCGCGCGACGTGCACCAGATCGTCGACGCGTTCAACCGCCGGCTGGAGATTCCCAAATACTCGCGCATGGTGCCGTTCGACGAGATCGAGAAGAACGACTGCAACCTCAACCTGCCGCGCTACATCGACAGCCAGCAGGCCGAGGACCGGCAGGACATCGAAGGCCACCTCAAGGGCGGCATCCCGCTTGCCGACGTCGATGCGCTGCAGCGTTACTGGCAGGTCTGCCCGGATCTGCGCCAGGCGCTGTTCGCGCCCAACCGCCCCGGCTACGTCGACCTCGCGGTGGACAAGGTCACGATCAAGGCCGCCATCTACCAGCACCCGCAGTTCGCCGCCTTCGTCCAGGGCATGAACGCCCACTTCGATGCCTGGCGCCAGCGCAGCGCTGCCACGCTCAAGGCGCTCGCCGCCGGCTGCCATCCCAAGGACGTGATCGCCGACCTTTCGGAAGGCCTGCTCGCGCACTACACCGGCCAGCCGCTGATCGACGCCTACGACGTCTACCAGCACCTGATGGACTACTGGGCGCAGACCATGCAGGACGACCTGTACCTGGTCGCCGCCGACGGCTGGAAGGCCAGCACCTACCGCGTGATCGAGCAGAAGAAGAACAAGGACGGCAAGGTCACCAAGGAAGTGGACAAGGGCTGGGCCTGCGACCTGCTGCCGAAAGCCCTGGTCGTGGCGCGCTACTTCGCCGGCGAACAGGCCGCCCTCGATCGGCTGGCAAGCGAACTCGAATCCACCGAGGCGCAGCTGACCGAGCTGGAAGAGGAGCACGGCGGTGAAGATGCCGCGTTCGCCGGCTTCGACAAGATCAATGCGAAGGCGGTCAAGGATCGCCTGGACGAGATCGGCGACGACCGCGAGGCGAAGGACGAAATCGCCGTGCTCAAGCGCTGGCAGAAGCTGGATCGCGAGAAGTCGACGCTGAAGAAGCGGCTCAAGGAGGCGGAGGCGGCGCTGGATGACGCGGCGTATGCGAAGTACCCGCAGCTGTCAGTGGCCGAAATCAAAGCGTTGGTGGTGGACGACAAATGGTTGGGCGCATTGGACGCGGCGGTCCACGGCGAGATGGAGCGGATCAGCCAGGGGCTGACGCGGCGAGTGCGGGAACTGGCCGAGCGCTACGAGTCGGCTTTGCCGCAGTTGGCGGAGCGGGTGGCCGAGCTCCAGTTCAGGGTGGACGGTCATCTGGAGCGGATGGGCTTCGCATGGAAGTGAAGGATGTCGCGACTGCTTCTCCTGAATTGTCTCCAAAGACAATCGAGATCGTCCCATCGGGATACAGAAAGACTGAGATAGGTTTCCTTCCGGAGGACTGGCGTGTAGGGACTCTTGGCGAGGTGTCTCAGATCTTTGGGCGCATTGGCTTTCGGGGTTACACAGTTAATGACATCGTTGATGAAGGAGACGGTGCGATTGCGATCAATCCATCCAACATCCGGAATGGCAGAACAGTCTTCGAAAAATGCACCTACATTACTTGGCAAAAATACGAGGAGTCGCCTGAAATCAAGATTGATGAAGGCGACATTGTACTTGTCAAAACCGGCTCTACCTTCGGTAAGACGGCCATGGTCAAAAATCTTCCTGAAAAGGCAACGCTTAATCCACAAGTAGTTGTCTTTAAGAAGATTAGTGGGTCACAAGGTTTTTTCGGCTACATGATTGGTTTCCCCACCATTCAAAACCAGATTGCAGCAGCAGTCGTAGGAGGCGCATTACCTACGCTATCCCAAAAGATGGTGGCGAATTTCAAATTGCCACTTCCATCTTTTCCTGAACAATGTGCTATCACCGAGGCCTTAAGCGACGCGGATGCGCTGATCGAATCGCTGCAACAGCTCATCGCCAAGAAGCGCCAGATCAAGCAAGGCACCATGCAGGCGTTGCTCACCGGCAAGCAGCGCCTGCCGGGCTTTGCGGGAGATTGGGTGGTGGCACCGCTGAGTGATCTTGCAAGCATTCGTAGCGGCGGCACGCCGAGCACCACTCAATCACAATTTTGGGATGGCGATATTCTGTGGTGCACACCAACGGATATCACCGGTCTAAAGGGTAAAAAGTACCTCAGCGACACGAGCCGAAAGATCACGGAACAGGGACTGCAGTCCAGTTCGGCCGAGCTGATACCGGCGAAGTCAGTCGTCATGACCTCGCGCGCGACAATCGGTGAATGTGCGATCAACGAAACTCCCATCGCGACCAATCAAGGTTTCAAAAACTTCGTTCCATTGGATGACGTCGACGTAGAGTTTTTGTACTACCTGCTGCTGATGCAGACAGAGGACTTTATACGTCTATGTGGGGGCAGCACATTTCTGGAGATTGGCAAGACACAGCTCGCTTCGTTCGAGGTGCTCATGCCGCCGACAAAGGCTGAACAAACCGCCATCGCCACCATCCTCACCGACATGGACAGCGAGCTCGACGCACTGGAAACCCGCCTCGCCAAGACCTGTCAGCTCAAGCAGGGCATGATGCAGGAACTGCTGACCGGCAGGATTCGCCTGGTATGAAGAGCCGGTACCGCGTGATGCTGGGGCGCAAGAGCGTCCATGCCGCTGCTGATTGACCGTCGAGCGAGAGTCAGCTTGCGAGCATGACTTTGCGAAGCCTGGGATGCTTGCCGAGCAGCAAGCCTTCGATCTCGCGCACGCTCTTGCCCGTCTCGATGGCGGTGGAACTGGCCACGGCGCGGATGATGGCTTGCGGGCTCGGCGCTTTGGCGACGCGGCGGGGCTTGGGGACGCTGGCCGGCTTGGCCGGCTTCATGGCACCCGGTCTAGCGGAGCTGGCGGCCTTCCTTCGCGGGGTGATCGGCCCAGGAACGGCTGCCGGCCGGATCGTCCTTTGCACTTGGCGCAGCGGGAAATTCTACTCGACACGATGCCTCTGTAAAGATAGTGTCTCGCAAATTGTCGCATAAATAGCTGTTTTTGAAGGCCATGGTGCGATAGATTAAAGATCCTTCCGGGCATCGTTACGGATAATTCCACGCATGGCTCGCTTTGTTCACCACGATCTGCGTTTGCTGAATCCCTCGTTCAGCTCGCCCTTGCTGGACGTGCTGACGGAGCTGGAGCATCTGCGCCGGCTGGAACTGCGGGGCACCACGCCGGCGCCGGTGTTCATGCAGCTCAAGGCGGTGTTCCATCTGCTGGAGAGCCTGGCGTCGGCGCGGATCGAGGGCAACCACACCACGCTGGCCGATTATGTCGAGCGCAAGGTGAGTGGCGCCGGGGACGGCGACGACGAGGCCCACGAAATCGGCAACATCGAGGAAGCGATGCGCGAGGTGGAGCAGGCCATCGCGCCGGGCGCCACCATCAGCGAGCACTTCATCCGCCAGCTGCACACCATGACGGTGGACGGGCTGCAGCGTGAAGGCGACCGCACGCCGGGCGCCTGGCGTACGGGCGGGGTGAAGATCGCCCAGGCCGAGCATCGGCCACCCGAGGCGCTCGACGTACCTGCCTACATGCAGGAGTTGGTGGCTTTCATCAACCGCGACGATCCGCCGAAGTACGGCTTGATGAAGGTGGCACTGGCCCATCACCGCTTTACCTGGGTACACCCTTTCAGCAACGGCAACGGCCGCGTGGTGCGGCTGCTCACCTACGCGCTGTTGATCAAGTATGGCTTTCGGGTGCAGGCCGGTGGCCGCGTGCTGAACCCCGCGGCGGTGTTCTGCACCGATCGCGAGCGCTACTACGCCATGCTGGCGCGTGCCGACGAAGGCACGGACGAGGGGCTGGAAGACTGGTGCACCTATGTGTTGGCCGGCGTGCTGGAGGAGTTGCGCAAGGTGGACAGCCTTGCCGATTACGGCTACCTGACCCGCGAGATCCTGTTGCCTGCATTGAACCTTGCGCGTGAGCGGCAATGGATCACGGCGCAGGAAGACGCGATGCTGGCCATGACGGCCCGCAAGGGCGTGGTCAAGGCAGCCGATCTTTCCGACGCCATGCCAAAGCTCAATGCCGCCCAGCGTACCTACCAGATCCGCAAGATGGTCCAGGGTGGCATGCTGCAGCCGGTGCAGCCCGGAGCGCGGCAGTACGTGCTGGGCTTCACCAACAACTATCTGCTGCGCGGGGTGATCCAGGCGCTGACCGAATCGGGCTTCATTCCGGCCAGCGTCAGCGCGCCACCGGTGCCTGCGAAAGACGTTTGACAGGGGGAAGGCATGGATGACATCAGCAAGCCGGAGCGGGAGACGCAGCGCCGCGTGATCGCGCTGTTCCGCGACGAGCTGGGTTACGACTACCTTGGCGACTGGAGCGATCGCGAGAACAACCGCCAGGTCGAGGACGGTTTGCTGACGGACTGGCTGACCCGTCGGGGGCATAGCCACGCGCAGATCGTCATCGCCCTGCACAAGCTGCACACCGAGGCCGACAACCCCACGCGCACCCTGTACGAGAACAACCACGCCGTGTACCAGCTGCTGCGGTACGGCGTGCCGGTGCAGACGGACGCCGGGCGTCCGCACGAGACCGTCCAGTTCATCGACTGGGGCAGCACGAAGGACAACGATTTTGCCATCGCCGAGGAGGTCACGCTGCGCGGCGGTTTCGAGCGTCGCCCTGACCTGGTGCTGTACGTCAACGGCATCGCCGTGGCGGTGATCGAGCTGAAGAGCAGCCGGGTCAGCATCGGCGATGGCATTCGTCAATTGCTGTCCAACCAGGAGCCGGCTTTCAATGCGTGGTTCTTCAGCACGGTGCAGCTGGTGTTTGCCGGCAGCGATTCGGAAGGCCTGCAGTACGGGACGATCGGCACACCGGCCAAGTTCTTCCTGAAGTGGAAGGAGGACGAGGTCGACGACAGCCGCTACAAGCTGGACAAGTACCTGCTCAAGATGTGTCGCAAGGATCGCTTGGTCGAGCTGATGCGCGACTTCGTGCTGTTCGACGGCGGCATCAAGAAGGTGCCGCGGGTGCACCAGTACTTTGGCATCAAGGCGGCGCAACAACACGCCCGCGAACGCAGGGGCGGCATCATCTGGCACACCCAGGGCAGCGGCAAGAGCATCGTGATGGTGCTGCTGGCCCGCTGGCTGCTGCAGGACAACCCGCACGCCCGGGTGGTGGTGATCACCGACCGCGACGAGCTGGACAAGCAGATCGAGCGGGTGTTCGACGATGCCGGCGAGAAGATCCATCGCACCCGCAGTGGCCGCGACCTGATGCGCCAGCTGGGCCAGGCCTCGCCGCGGCTGCTGTGTTCGCTGGTGCACAAGTTCGGGCTGGAGGCGCGCGGCAAGCAGGACAAGGAGTTCGAGGCCTTCCTCGACGAACTGCAGTCGCAGCCCAGCCCGACGGTGGGCGAGGTGTTCGTGTTTGTCGACGAGTGCCACCGCACCCAGAGCGGCCGGCTGCACAAGGTGATGAAGGCGCTGATGCCCAATGCGGTGTTCATCGGCTTCACCGGCACGCCGCTGCTGAAAGGCGACAAGGCCACCAGCCTGGAAGTGTTCGGCGGCTACATCCACACCTACAAGTTCGGCGAGGCAGTGGAAGATGAAGTGGTGCTGGACCTGGTCTACGAGGCGCGCGACATCGACCAGCAGCTCGGTTCGTCCGAGCGGATCGACCAGTGGTTCGAGGCCAAGACGAAAGGCCTCAACGACTGGCAGAAGGACGAACTGAAGAAGACCTGGGGCACGCTGCAGCGCGTGCTCAGTTCGCGTTCGCGCATGGAGCGGGTGGTCGAGGACGTGGTGTTCGACTTCAGCGTGAAGCCGCGGCTGTCCAGCGAGCGCGGCAACGCGATCCTGGTGGCGCGCAGCATCCTCGATGCCTGCAAATACTTCAGCTTGTTCCAGAAGACGCCGCTGAAGGGCCGCTGTGCGGTGGTGACCTCGTACAACCCGCAGGTACGCGACGTGACGCTGGAGGAAACCGGCGCGAACAACGAAACCGACAAGCAGTTCATCTACAACACCTATACCGACCTGTTGCAGGACGTGCAGCCGTCGCACGGCCGGAACAAGACCGAGGTCTACGAGGATCAGGCCAAGCAGCTGTTCGTCGAACAGCCGGCGAACATGCGCTTGCTGATCGTGGTGGACAAGCTGCTGACCGGTTTCGACGCGCCGCCGTGCACCTATCTCTACATCGACAAGTCGATGCAGGATCACGGCCTGTTCCAGGCGATCTGCCGCACCAACCGGCTGGACGGCGACGACAAGGATTTCGGTTACATCGTCGACTACAAGGACCTGTTCAAGAAACTGGTGAACGAGCAGGGTACCGGTGCGCTGCAGGTGTATTCCTCCGAGCTGGACCACAGCGATGGTGGCGCCGATCCCGCGGTGATGATGCAGGATCGGCTGGCGAAGGGTCGCGAGCGGCTGGACGACGCGCTGGAGGCGTTGAGCCTGCTGTGCGAGCCGGTCGAGCCGCCCAAGGCCGACCGCGACCATATCCGCTATTTCTGCGGCAATACCGAGATTGCCAGCGACCTGAAGCAGCGCGAGCCGCGCCGCGTGGCGCTGTACAAGGCGGCCGTGGCGCTGCTGCGTGCGTACGGCAACCTCGCCGACGACCTGGCGGGCGCCGGCTACGGCGTTGGCGACATCGCACGCATCAAGAGCGAGGTCAGGCGTTACACCGACCTGCGCGAAGTGATACGCCGGGCCAGCGGCGAGACGCTGGACCTGAAGCCGTACGAGGCGGACATGCGCCACCTCATCGATACCTACATCGAGGCGAAGGCGCCGCGGAAGATCTCCCCGTTCGACGATATCGGCCTGCTGGAACTGATCGCCCGCAGCGGCATGGCCGATGCGATCAGCCAGCTGCCCGAGGGGATCAAGGGCAGCAAGGACGCGATCGCCGAGACGATCGAGAACAACGTGCGCAGCAAGATCATCCAGGAGCACCTGAACAACCCGGCGTACTACGACCGGATGTCAGCGCTGCTGGACGAGGTGATCCGGTTCCGCAAGGAGCAGGCGGACAGGTACGAGGAGTACTTGAAGAAAATTGCCGATCTGGTGGGCAAGGTGCAGGCCGGCCATGTCGACGACACGCCCGAGCCGTTGAAGCGCAGCGCCGGCCTGCGGGCGATCTACGACAACCTGGTGATGGCGCCGCCGCCGGCCACCATGAACCTGCAGGACGAAGCTGGCCCGTTGCCGCTACCCGATCCGAAGTTGAAGCTGGCGGTGGATATCGATGAAGCGGTCAGGCGCGAGCGGCATGCCAGCTGGCGTGGCAATGCCGCCCGCGAGAACCACATCAAGCGCGAGGCGCTGATGCCCTTGCTCAAGGACGTGGCCGAGGTGGAGCGCATCTTCGAGATCCTCAAGCAGCAGCCGGAATACTGATGGTCACGCGGCTCGACCTGGGCAGCATCAGCGTTGACGTGGTGCGCAAGGGCATCAAGAACATCCATCTCGGTATCTATCCGCCCGCCGGCAAGGTGCGCATTGCCGCGCCGGCGTGGATGGAGCTGGACGCGATCCGCCTGTTCGCCATCAACAAGCTGGCCTGGATCAGGCAGCAGCAAAAGAAGCTGCGTGCGCAGATGCGTGAAACGCCACGCGAATACCTGGAACGTGAAAGCCATTACGTATGGGGCCGGCGCTATCTGCTGCGCATTGTCGAGCGCGACGCTGCGCCTTCGATCGAGCTGACGCATCGACACCTCAACCTGCAGGTCCGCCCCGGTAGCGATGCGGCGAAGCGCGAGGCTCTTCTGGCCGACTGGTATCGCGCCCAACTGAAACAGGCTGTGCCGGCGCTGCTCGCCAAATGGGAGCCGGTCATCGGCGTGTGCGTCGAACGCCTGTACGTGCAGCACAT
The DNA here is from genome assembly GCF_040812275.1 of Rhodanobacter geophilus. Lineage (NCBI taxonomy): Bacteria > Pseudomonadati > Pseudomonadota > Gammaproteobacteria > Lysobacterales > Rhodanobacteraceae > Rhodanobacter > Rhodanobacter geophilus. Next base: position 23,392 of record NZ_JBFOHL010000005.1, read on the forward strand.
GAAAACCAAATGGGGCAGTTGCAACACCGTGGCGAGGCATATCCGGCTCAATACCGAGCTGGCGAAGAAGCCGCCGGAGTGCCTCGAATACATCGTGGTGCACGAACTGGTTCACTTGCGCGAGCCGACCCACAACGCGAATTTCGTGGCACTGATGGATCGTTACATGCCGCACTGGCGCGACTGCCGTGACATGCTGAATAGGTTGCCGGTGCGCAACGAACACTGGGATTGCTGAGCGCACCGCTGCACATGCCACCTCAGGTATTGCGTGGGTACCGGTTCGACCGCGAACAGGCTTGGCTGCGTGGTGCTCCCTTGGGAAGTTGTGCTGGCGCTTCCAATGTCGGCGTTTTCGACCTTGCTCGATCCCTCGGTGGGCGGGTGCTGTGAGAGTCCGAGTCGAGGCAGCCGGACGCGTCCCGATCTGCCTCCCTGCGCAATATGGACGTCCAAACGTTGGCGAAAAATTATTTGCATTTGCTTTGCCGCAGCGCAACACTGGCTGGAATGCTTTCCCGCAACCATGGCCCGATTGACCGTGACCTCGAACGCCCCTGCGCCGCTGCCCGCGGACGCCCCCTGGATCGTGATGAAGTTCGGCGGCACCAGTGTCGCCACCCTGCCGCGCTGGCAGAACATCCGTGAGCTGGTCGCCAGCCGCCGCGCCGAAGGCGCGCGCGTGCTGGTGGTCGTCTCCGCGCTCACCGGCATCACCGACGCGCTGAAACAGCTGTGCGGCGAGGGCGACCAGGGCAAACGCAAGGCGGCGGCCGGCGCGATCGCGCAACGCCACTACGACCTGCTCGCGCACATGCAGCTGCCGCTGCCGGCCACGCTGGGCGCGCGCCTGGACGAACTGGCCGCGCTGGCCGTGGAAGGCCCGGCGCGGCTGGGCGAGCTGGCCTGGTCGGCGCTGGTGCAGGCGCACGGCGAGCTGATGTCCAGCGCGCTGGGCGCGGCCTTCCTCAGCGAGAGCGGCCTGCCCACGCAATGGGTGGACGCGCGCGACTGCCTCGCCGCCGCTGCGCTGCCGAACCAGAACGAGCGCACCCGGCTGTTGTCGGCGATGGTCGAGGCACGGCCCGATCCGGCGTTGAACGCGCGCCTCGCCGCGCAGGGCGAGGTGTTCATCACCCAGGGCTTCATCGCCCGCGAAAGCGAAGGCCGCACCGTGCTGCTGGGCCGCGGCGGCTCGGACACCTCGGCGTCCTACTTCGGCGCGTTGCTGAAGGCGGCGCGGGTGGAGATCTGGACCGACGTGGCCGGCATGTTCACCGCCAACCCGCGCCAGGTGCCGGGCGCGCGCCTGCTGCAGAAGCTGGACTACGAGGAGGCGCAGGAAATCGCCTCCACCGGCGCCAAGGTGCTGCACCCGCGCTGCCTGTCGCCGCTGCGCGAGCCGCGCGTGCCGCTGCTGGTGAAGGACACCAACCGCCCCGAGCTGGACGGCACGGCGATCGGCCCCGAGGTGCGTGACCACGCGCCGTCGGTGAAGGCGATCAGCGCGCGCAAGGGCATCACCCTGGTCTCGATGGAGTCGGTGGGCATGTGGCAGCAGGTCGGCTTCCTCGCCGACGTGTTCGCGCAGTTCAAGCAGCACGGCCTGTCGGTGGACCTGATCGGCTCGGCCGAGACCAACGTCACCGTGTCGCTGGACCCCACCGAGAACCTGCTGGACTCCGACGCGATCGCCGCGCTGGCCGGCGACCTCGCCAAGGTGTGCCGGGTCAAGGTGATCGCGCCCTGCGCCGCGATCACCCTGGTCGGGCGCGGCATGCGCTCGATGCTGCACACGCTGTCCAGCGTGCTGGCCGAGTTCGACCAGTTGCGCGTGCACCTGATCTCGCAGTCGTCCAACAACCTCAACCTCACCTTCGTGGTGGACGAGGACGTGGTGGACGACCTGCTGCCGCACCTGCACGAACTGCTGATCGCAGCGGGCGCGCTGCGCACCGACGACAGCGTGCTGTTCGGTCCCAGCTGGCAGGCGCTGTACGGCAGCGGCGAGGCGCTGGCGCAGCCGTCGTGGTGGCGCGACGGCGAGCGGCAACGGCTGCTGGCCATCGCCGCCGGGGCCACGCCGCGCTACGTCTACCACCTGCCCACCGTGCGCGCCCAGGCGCGCGAGCTGAAGTCGCTGGCGGCGGTGGACCGGCTGCACTACGCGGTGAAGGCGAACACGCATCCGGCGATCCTCGCCGCGCTCGCGGACGAGGGCTTCGCGTTCGAATGCGTGTCGCCGGGTGAGCTGGAGGCGGTGGCGGCGGCGGTGCCGGAAAGCGCGCCGCTGCTGTTCACGCCGAACTTCGCCTCGCGCGGGGACTTCGAACGTGGTTTGGCCACCCGCGCCACCATCACGCTGGACGCGCTGCATCCGATCGAGCACTGGGGCGAACTGTTCCGCGGCCGCGAGATCGCGTTGCGCGTGGACCTGGGCCGCGGCCTCGGCCACCACGAGAAGGTGCGCACCGGCGGCAGCGGCAGCAAGTTCGGCCTGCCGGTGGAGCAGCTCGATGCCTTCCTGCGCCATGCCGACGCGCATGGCGTGGTGGTGCGCGGCCTGCATGCGCACCTGGGCTCGGGCGTGCTCGACGCGAAGCACTGGGGCGAGGTGTACGGCCAGCTCGCCAGCCTCGCCGAGCGCATCGGCAGCATCGCCTTCCTCAACATCGGCGGCGGCCTGGGCGTGCCCTCGCACCCGGGCGAGGCGAAGCTGGACATCGCCGCGCTGGACGCGGTGCTGCGCCAGGTCAAGGCGGCCTACCCGCACTACCAGCTGTGGATGGAGCCGGGCCGCTACCTCGTCGCCGACGCCGGCGTACTGCTGGCGCGCGTCACCCAGACCAAGGGCAAGGGCAGCTGGCGCTACCTCGGCGTGGACACCGGCATGAACAGCCTGATCCGCCCCGCGCTGTACGACGCCTGGCACGAGATCGCCAACCTCACGCGCCTGGACGAGCCGGCCACCGGCCTGTTCCAGGTGGTCGGCCCGATCTGCGAGAGCGGCGACGTGCTGGGCAGCGACCGCCGCCTGCCGGAACCGCAGGAAGGCGACGTGATCCTGATCGCCCAGGCCGGCGCCTACGGCAAGGTCATGTCCTCGCCGTACAACCTGCGCGGCGAGACCGAAGAGGTAGTGTTGGACGATTGAGCCACTTTTCGAGAAGGTGGTGGCAGGCGCGCTTTCGCTCCCTCTCCCCTCCGGGGAGAGGGCTGGGGTGAGGGGTGGGTGCTCGCGAAGTAATTGCTAATGGATCGGAGGTTTCAGGGATGAAACGCCTCAATGTGGATCGGGCACGTAGCCTGCGGAATGGCCGGACCGACGCCGAACAAAAACTCTGGTACCGCTTGCGCAACCGTCATCTGCAAGGCTGGAAATTCCGCCGCCAGCATGAAATCGATCGCTACATCGCCGATTTCGCCTGTCCTGATGCGGTGCTGATCGTGGAACTGGACGGCAGCCAGCATGGCGAACAGCAGGCATACGACGAAGCACGCACGTGCAAGTTGGAAACCATGGGCTACCGCGTGCTGCGTTTCTGGGACAATGACGTACTGACGAATATCGAGGGCGTGCTTGAGGTGATTCTGGAGGCCTTGGCAAGCTCGACCCCTCACCCCAGCCCTCTCCCCGGAGGGGAGAGGGGGGCAGGGCTCGCGGGAGATTTGAGAGAGTGACGACGACCATCCAACCGCGCCTGACCCAGGTGTTCCGCTTCCTCCACGCGCGCTACGCCGACGGCGTGGCCGAGCTGGCGTATGCCTTCGACGATGGCGAGACCATGGTGGAGCGCATCCGCTTTCCGCATGCGCCGGCCCTGCCACGCGAACGGGAGGCGGCCTTCGATGCGGCGCTGAAGCTGCTGCACCTGGTCGCCGGCGTGAGCTACTACAAGGCCGGTGTGCCGCCGAAGATCGAGGTCGCCGATGGCCCGCTGGACGACGCCACCGCCGACCTGCTCGACGCGCTCTACCTGCACGGCCTGGCCGAGTTCGCCTACCGCAACGGCCTCGACCTGCGCGGCCGCATTGCCTTCCCGCGGGCCGCTTCTCTCCCCTCTCCCGCTGGCGGGAGAGGGGGCGGGGGAGAGGGCAGGCATCCGCTGCAAGCCCCATCACTCGGCCTCCCCAAGCGCACCCTGGTCCCCATCGGCGGCGGCAAGGATTCCCTCGTCGCCGTGGAAGCGATCAAGTCCATCGGTGGCGACGCCACCGCCGCGTGGGTGGGCAACTCCGCGCTGATCGCGGCCTGCGCCGAGCGCACCGGCCTGCCCACGCTGAACATCCAGCGCGAGCTGGCGCCGGAACTGTTCGAGCTCAACCAGCGCGGCGCGTGGAACGGCCACATCCCGGTGACCGCGGTGAACTCGGCGATCCTCGCCGTGGCTGCGATCCTGTACGGCCACGACTCCATCGCGTTCGCCAACGAACGCTCCGCCTCGGCCGCCACGCTGGAATACGACGGCCAGCAGGTGAACCACCAGTGGAGCAAGGGCTACGCGTTCGAGCAATTGCTGGGCGAGTGGCTGCACACGCACGCGGCGGCCGACCTCGACTACTGCTCGCTGCTGCGGCCGTTCTCGGAGCTGGCGATCACCCGCGCGTTCGCGAAGCTCGCGCCGTACTTCGACGCGTTCTCCAGCTGCAACCGCAACTTCAGGCTGCTCGGCCCCAAGCCCGCCGACCGCTGGTGCGGGCAGTGCCCGAAGTGCCACTTCGTGTTCCTCGCGCTGGCGCCGTTCCTGCCCAAGCCGCGGCTGCTGGCGATCTTCGGCCGCAACCTGCTCGACGACGAGACGCAGGCCGCCGGCTTCGACGCGCTGCTGGAATACCAGGACCACAAGCCGTTCGAATGCGTGGGCGAGGGCGCCGAGGCGCGCGCGGCGATGTACGCGCTGAGCCAGCGCCCCGAATGGCAGGAGGACGCGCTGGTCGCGCGCTTCCGCGACGAGATCCTGCCGCAGCTCGATGCCGCGCAGCTGGCGCTGGAGCCGTGGCTGGAGCCATCCGCGGAGCACCGGGTGCCGGCGCGCCTGCAACCTGCGCTGCAGGCCATCGGCGCATGACAGCTGGTCTCCCGCGTCGTGGCCATGCACGCAGGAGCGGCTTTGGCCGCGATTCCTCGGCGATTGCCGTCCCGGCCAACACGCGTCTGTCGCGGCTGAAGCCGTTCCTGCACGGCACACCTCATGCGCATCGCTGAGCTGGCGGGCAAGCGCGTCGCGGTGTGGGGCTTCGGCCGCGAAGGCCGCGCCGCGATCCGCGCGATCCGTGCGCAGCTGCCGCAACTGCCGCTGGCGCTGTATTGCAGCGAAAGCGAGATCGACGCGGCGCGCGCGTTCGACGCCGCGCTGACCGTCTACGGCCAGGAGCCGGGCTCGGTGGCGCTGTGCGCCTACGACGTGGTGGTGAAGTCGCCGGGCATCTCTATCTACAAGCCTGCCGTCACCACGGCGCAGTCCCAGGGCACGGTGTTCACCTCCGGCACCGCGCTGTGGTTCGCGGAAAACCCCGACGCGCGCGTGGTCGCCGTCACCGGCACCAAGGGCAAGAGCACCACCACGGCCTTCGTCGCGCACCTCGCGCGCGCCTTGGGTGTGCGCACCGCACTGGCCGGCAACATCGGCCTGCCGTTGCTGGAACTGCGAGGCCAGGCCGCCGACCTGTGGGCGGTGGAACTCTCCAGCTTCCAGACCGGCGAAGCAGGAGCGCTGGAACTGGGCGTGGTCACCAGCCTGTACGAGGAGCACCTCGACTGGCACGGCTCGCGCGAGCGCTACGTGGCCGACAAGCTGAAGCTGGCCGACGTGGCGCGCTCGCTGCTGGTCAACGCCACGCAACCGGCGCTGCTGGAACGGGTGCAGCGGCATCCGCGCCTGTTGCGCTTCGGCCACGACGCGGGCTGGCACGTGGCCGACGGCCACATCCGCCGCGGCGCGCAGACGGTGTTCCCGCTCGCGCGGATGGCGGCGCCGGGCGAGCACAACGCGCTCAACGCCTGCGCCGCGCTCGCCGCGCTCGCCGACCTGGGCATGGACGCGCTCGCCGCCGCCCCCGCGCTGGCCACGTTCAAGCCGCTGCCGCACCGCCTGCAGCCACTGGGCACGCACGAGGGCGTGGACTGGATCAACGACTCGATCAGCACCACGCCGCAGGCCACGCTGGCGGCGCTGGACAGCCTCGCCGGGCGCGAGGTCACGGTGATCGTGGGCGGCCACGACCGCGGGCTGGACTGGTCGGACTTCGTGCGAGCCACGAAGGATCGCGCCAGGCTGCGCATCGTGGCGCAGGGCGCCAACGGCCCGCGCATCGCACGGGCCCTGCGGCAGGCGAAGACCGAACTGCCGCTGGGCGAGGCCGAGGACTTCGCCGACGCGGTGGCGATGGCGCGCACGGTGACGCCGGCGGGCGGCGTGGTGCTGCTCTCGCCCGGCGCGCCCAGCTTCGACCAGTTCAAGGATTACGCCGAGCGCGGTCGCCGCTTCGCCGAGCTGGCGGGTTTCGACGCTGCGTCCATCGCGGGCATCGAGGGTCTGGGCATCGCGTGACGGAGCGGGCTGCCCCGCAGCCGGCGACGTCATGCGCAGCGGGAGCTCATTCGCCTGCTTCGCGGGCTTCGCGCTGGCGCGGATCCTCCTCCACGTCCAGCGGCCAGAACGGGCGCAGCTCGATGCTGCCGAACCGGGCCATCGGGTGGCGGGAGGCGATGGCTATCGCCTGCTCCAGGCTCGCGCAGTCCAGCAGGTCGAAACCGGCGATCCATTCCTTCGATTCGGCGAACGGGCCGTCGCGGGTCAGCACCTTGCCGTGCCGCACGCGCACGGTCGTCGCATGGGCCGGCGGCCGCAGCCGGTCGCCGGTGATCCGCGTGCCGCTGGCCGTCGTGCCGGCCACCCACTCGGCGATGTTGTCCTGCTCGGGGATATAGGGCTCCGCGGCGGGGTCCGACACCACGAACATCATGAACTGCATGGTCCTCTCCCTTGCGCTTGTGTCGTGATGCGACGAACGGGAGAAGACGGGTTCGACATGCCGGGACCGGCTTGCGTGCCGCCTCTTGCGCGCCAGGGGCGCGATGGCCGGCGATCCTTGCCGGAGCCTCGCCCCGCCGGCCCGCCTTCGATGCGTGCCCTCAGCCCCGCGCCGCAACGGACAGGTCGATGCCCGCGTCGCGCAGCAGCTCTTCCAGCGGCCCCAGCCAGGGACGGAATTTCTCCCAGCGTCCCACGGCGCGACGGTGGATCCCCTCGCGTACCTGCGCCGTGCTGGCGGTGGCCACGGCGGAGCGGTTGTCCTGGAAGGCCAGGCAGGCGTCGTGCCATTCCAGCTCGCAGTGGGCGAGCAGCTGGCGGGTGGTGGCTTCCTGTTCGGCCACCAGGGTTTCGTAGTCCACCTGCAGGATGCGGCCGGGCAGCACGGCGTTCCAGTGCGCCATCATGCGCTCGAACTGGATGTAGAAGCGGCCGATGTCGAGCAGGTCGAAGCTGTAGCCGTGGAAGGCGGAGTCTTCCGCGAAGGCTTCGCGGAAATTGCTGAGGCAGGTGTCGAGCGGATGGCGGCGCAGGCAGACGATCTTCGCGTTCGGCAGCGCCTTGGCGATCAGCCCGAGGTAGAGGAAGTTGCGCGGCAGCTTGTCGATGAAGCGGGGCTTGAGCGCGGTTTGCGGACGCGTGCCGTCCACGTAGCGCAGGCCGAGCTGGTGCCAGTCGTAGCGGTGCGATTGCGCGATCAGTTCCGGGCACAGCGTTGCCGGCGCGCCGGCGGGCGCAAGGCGGCAAAGCTGCGTGCCGAATTCCATCAGCTCGCCGGCGGAATGCACGTCCGGGTGGCTGGACAGGATGCGCTCCACCAGCGTGGTGCCGGAGCGCGGCATGCCCACGACGAAGATCGGCTCGTCGCTGCCGTAGCCGGTGTCGGTGGCCACGGCGGCCGGGAACGCCGCGATCAGCGCGTCGACCATCGCGCGGTCCTGCTCGGGCCGGTAGTCCACGCGCGTGCGCGCGGCGGCCTTGCCGAGGCGCATGTGCTCGAACGCCGCGGCGTAGTCGCCGAGATCCTCGCATTCCTTGGCGAGCGCGCTGTGCAGGTGGACCTGCGCATCGACATCGCTGGCGTGTGCGGCCAGCAGCGCGCGCAGGGCTTCGACGTGGTTGTCGTCCGCCGTCTGCCGGCGCAGGCGGGAACGCAGCCCGTAGGCCGGCCAGCACGTCGGCATGCGTTCGATGCAGGCGTCGAAGTGCGCCGCGGCGGCGGCGAGGTTGCCGGTGAAGGTGGAGGTCACCGCGGCGTTGAAACTGCACAGGCCGCGATCCGGCAGGGCGGCCACTGCGCGGCGGAACATCGCGTTGGCGCGTTCGTGGGCGTTGCATTGCATGTAGACGCCGCCCAGCGCGTCCAGCGTCAGCGGATCGGCCGGCGTCAGCGCGTAGGCGATGTTGGCGACCTGCAGGGCATGGCCGTAGCGGCCCGACATCGCCAGCGCGCGCGCGAAGTGCGTGACGTATTCGGCGTTCTCGGTTTCGATGGTCACCGCGCGGTTCAGGTGTTCCAGTGCGCGGCCCAGCTGCCTGGTGTCGAGGCAGGCCAGTCCGGCGAGGTAGTGCGCTTCGGCACAGCTGGCATCCACCTGCGTGGCGCGCACGGCGAGCTGGCCGGCTTGCGCGTGGTCGCCGCGGGCGCGGGCCTGCCGGGCGCCGTCCAGCAGTTGGTGCAGTGCGGGTGAAGTCTGGCTTGTGTTGTCCATGGCGCCCATTATGAGAAATGCCGCGCCCTTGCGGGCGCGGCATTTCGCGCTTCAGCCGTGGCGGCTTACCAGATCTTCACCCGCTGGTCCGGCGCGAGGTACAGCTTCTGGCCGGGCTGCACGTTGAACGCCGGATACCACGCGTCGAGGTTGCGCACGGTGAGCGCACGGAACTGCGCGGGCGCGTGCACGTCGGTGGCGATGCGCTGGCGCAGCGCGGCGTCACGCATCTTCGAGCGCCAGGCCTGGCCGAAGGCGAGGAAGAAGCGCTGGTCGCCGCTGAGGCCGTCGATCACCGGCGCGGGCTTGCCGCCCAGCGACTTGTGGTAGGCGAGGTAGGCGATGGTGAGGCCGGAGACGTCGGCGATGTCCTCGCCCAGGGTCTGCTCGCCGTTGACGTGCAGGCCGGGCAGCGCCTCGTACTGGCTGAACTGCTTCGCGAGCTGCGCGGTGGCGCTCTTGAAGTGCGCCTCGTCGGCCGGCGTCCACCAGTTCTCCATCTTGCCCTGCGCGTCGAAGTCGGCGCCGGTGTTGTCGAAGCTGTGGCTGATCTCGTGGCCGATGATGGCGCCGATCGCGCCGTAGTTCGCGGCGGCGTCGGCCTTCGGGTCGAAGAACGGCGCCTGCAGGATCGCGGCGGGGAAGTTCAGCGCGTTCTGCAGCGGCAGGTTCACCGCGTTCACCAGCTGCGGGGTCATCCACCACTCGCCGCGGTCCACCGGCTGGCCGAGCTTGGCGAGCTGGTGCTCGTACTCGTGCTTCACCGCACGCAGGTGGTTGCCCAGCGGATCGTCGGCGCTGATCCTGAGCGTCGAATAGTCGCGCCACTTCTCGGGATAACCCACGCCGACCTTCAGCGTGACCAGCTTCTGCTTGGCCTTGGCGCGGGTGGCCGGGGTCATCCAGCTCAAGGTGTCGATGCGCGCGTCGAAGGCGGCGATCAGGTTCTTCACCAGCTGCTGCACCTCGGCCTTGGACGAGGCGGGGAAGTACTTCTTGACGTAGAGCTGGCCCACCGCGTCGCCGAGGTCGGTGTTGGTGGCGCCCACCGCGCGCTTCCAGCGCGGCTGCTGCTGGGGCGTGCCCTGCAGGGTGTGGCCGTAGAAGTCGAAGCTGAGGTCGGCGTAGGCCTTGGGCAGCAGCGGCGCGGCGGCGTCGAGCGTGTGGAAGGTGAGCAGGTCCTTCCATGCGGCCAGCGGTTCGCTGGCGACCAGCGCGGCGAGGCCGCTGGTGGCGGCCGGCTGCCACACATCGATCGCCTTCTGGCCGTCCAGGCCGGCGGCCTTGAAGTAGGCGGACCAGGCCAGGCCCGGCGCCTTCCGCGCGAAGTCGGCCATCGTCCACAGGTTGTTCGCCTTGTGCACGTCCTGGCTGTCGACCAGGCTTTCCTGCGCCTTGGCGATCCTGGTCTCCAGCGCGATCACGGTGTCCGCCTTTGCCTCGGCGTCGGCGATGCCGGCCTGCTTCAGCAGGGCCACCACGTAGGCGTGGTACTTGTCGCGGAACGCCGCCATGTGCGGATCGGTGGACAGGTAGTAGTCGCGGCTGGGCATGGCCAGGCCGCCCTGCAGCAGGTAGGCGATGGTGTGCGATGGATCTTCCAGCCCCTGTGTCACGAACAGGCCGAACAGGTTCTTGGTGTGGAAGTTGGTGGCGTTGATCGGGTCCACGTCGGCGCGCAGGCGGCTGCCCAGCACGCGGGCGAGGTCGTCCTTCGAGGCGATCGCATCGATCGCGGAGAGCTCGGGCTTCAGCGGCGCCAGGCCGTTCTTCGCGATCGCGGCCTCGTCCATGAAGGCGGCGTAGTAGTCGGCGATCTTGCGCGCGTTGCTGCCAGTGGCGGGATGGCTCTTGCCGGCGTTCTGGATCAGGTCCGCGGTGTGCTTTTCGGTGAGCTCGAAGATCTTCAGGAAGGTGCCGGTGCTGGAACGGTCGGAGGGGATCTGCGCGGTCTTCAGCCAGCCGCCGTTGGCGTAGTCGAAGAAGTTGTCGCCCGGCTGCACCGCATGGTCGATGCCGGCGAGGTCGAGGCCGATGTCGGGGCCGTGCGTGGCGGCGGGCTTGGCCGCCCAGGCGGGAGAGCCGCAGAGTCCGGCGGCAATCGCCGCGGCCAGGATCCATCGAGTGCGTTGCATGGGTGCCACCTCGTCGTCTGGGAGGCGTGCACGATAGCGCCTGGCGGGCGATATTGCAGGTGGCCCGTTCTTGCGGGCGGCGTGCCCGTCGGCGCCGTCCCCGCCGCGCGTGTTCAGCGCTCGTAGCGGTAGTTGAAGCTGGCGCGGTTGAATTCGGTGGCGCTCTGCGCCTCGAAGTTCCAGCGATGGCTCAGCCGGTAGCGCAGGGTGATCACCTCGCCGGGTTCGAAAAGACCTACGCCGTAGCTGAGATAGAGCCGCGGCGAGAGGTACTTGCCCACGGTGAACGCGGAATTGCCGCCCAGCGCCTCGTTGCTGGAGACGCCGATGTCGTCCACGCCGATCTTCGAGCCGATGCTCTTGGCCAGCAGGTTGCCCGCCGCCGAACCCAGCGCCTGCGCGGCGGCGCCGAGCATGTCGCCCTCGCCGCCCTTCACCTGCGACAGCGGCTTGCCGGTGATCAGGTAGGACAGCGCGTCGGACTGCTCCATCAGCGGATTGGAGAACACCGTGAGCACCGGGCGTTGCGCGGTGCCGGAGACCTGCAGGCCCACTTCCTGGCCATCGGCGATGGTGGCGTTGGGGTTGAGCTTGCGGATCGCGCGGATGTCCAGGCCGGGGTTGTCGATCGGCGTGCTGGCGAACAGCAGCTTGCCGCGCTGGATCGCCAGGTTCTGGCCGTAGGCCTTGTAGGTGCCGCTCACCGTGATCTGGCCCTGGCCGGTGGTGGCGCGCCCCGGGCGCTCGTTCACCGTGAGCACGCCAGCGAGGCGGCCATCCAGGCCCATGCCGGCGAGGTGCGTCCTGTGGCCCAGATCCACCTTCACCGTGGCGGTGAACGGCAGCGAGCTGCCGGGCTCGGGCTGCTGGCGGTCGACCACCACGACGTCGGACGAGGCCTGGCTGGCGCCGGCGCCGGGCAGCTTGTCGAGGTTCACGTCGGCGCTGTCCAGCAGCACCGAGCCGCCGAGGTCCAGTCCTTGCGCGTCGCGCTGCAGGCGCAGGTCGGGGCTGATCGCGACCTTGGCGGCGGGGATGTCGGCGGCGGTGAACCGGCTGCCCTTGATCGTGATGTCGGTGGCGACACCGCCGCCCAGGCCGGCGACGCCGGCCACCGCCAGCGTGCCCGCGCCGGACTGCACGCTGCCGTCGACACGCAGGCTGCGGGTGTCGAGCGCACTCACGACCAGTCGCCCCTTGCCGAGCTTGAGTCCGGCGGCGGGCACCTCGGCGGCGAAATCGCCGAGCGTGGCGCTGCCGCTGACGGCCGGCTGCGCCAGCGTGCCGCCGAGGCGGAAGCTGCCGCTGGCGTGGCCGTGCACGTTGGCCAGCGCGTTGCCGGGCAGTTCGAGGAAGGCGAGGTTGTTCAGGCGCAGGTCGAGCTGGCCGGCCAGCGCCTGCTGCTTGCCGCTCAGGCTCACCTGGCCGCCCAGGTGGCCGTCGTGGTCCAGCCTGGCGCGCAGGTCGAGGCGCTGGCTGTTCGCGCCAAGCTCGGCGTTCAGCGCGAAGTCGTCGTAGCTCAGCAGCGGCGCGTCGGCATGCTCGGTGTAGGTGATGCTGCCGTGGCTGGAGCCGATGCTGGCCGTGCCGTTGAGCACGCCGGCGGCGCTGCGGCGCAGCCGGCCGTCGCCCTGCAGGCTGCCGTCCACGCGCAGCGGCAGGCCGGATTCGCCGGCGGCGTTGAGCAGCAGCGCCAGCGGCAGCGCGCGCAGCCGGTAGCTGGCGTCGAGGTTGCCGGCCTTGTCCCGCTTCGCGCTCGCGCACAGCAGCGGGTCGCCGGCGGTCAGGCAAAGTTCGCCCAGGCTGAAGGCGCCGTCGCGCCAGGCCAGCTGGCCGGGGTGCTGCAGGCGCCAGCCCGGCAGGCCCTGCGGTTCGAGGTCCAGCGTGGACAGCGTGCCGTTCCATGCACCGTTCTTCAGCGCGCCGTGCAGGGCCAGCGTGCCGGAGAGCTGGCTGCCGCGCGTGTCCAGTTGCAGCCGGTGGTCGCCCTGGCTGCCCTCGGCGAGCAGGTGGATGCGCTGGAACACCAGGCCGCCCAGGTGCGCGCCGTTGGCGGTGAGTTCCAGCTTGCCCGCGGGATGGCTGATGTCGGGGACGCCGGCGACCAGCAGCAGCGTGTCCACGCGCTGCTGCTGCCACGACAGCGCGCCGCCCTGCAGGTGGCCGTTGACGGCCAGCCTGGGCAGCAGGCCGCGTACGTTGAATTGGCCGTCCAGACGGCCGCCGGCACCGGGCAGCCAGTCGCCCAGCGAGGCGATGGCGAGCTGCAGGTTCGCGTCGTTGGCGCGGCCCGGCCTGGCGTCGAGCTGCACCGTGCTGCCGCCGGAGCCCAGCCGCAGCCGGCCGTCGATCAGTTTGTCGGGCGACAGGTGCAGCTTCGCCTCGCCGCCGATCTTGCGTTCGCGCAGCCGGCCGGCGAGTTGCGCGAGATCCAGCGTGGCGTCGGGACCGGCCGGCGTCAGCTTGCCCTGGCTGGCGAGCGTGAAGTCCAGCGCGCCGTTCCATCCCGCGAACAACTGGCCCGGATCGAAACGGCTGGCCTTGACGTCGAGCTGCCAGCCCGGCGTCGGCTGCAGCTGCAGCGTGCCCTGCGCCTGCAGCTGGCCCTGCGGCTGCTGCAGGGTGAGTGGCTGCAGGGCGATCGCCTGCGGCGTGCCGTCGAGGTTCAGCACCAGGTGCGCCGGCTTGCCGGGCGGCCCGAGGGTGATGTCGCCGGCGGCGTGGAAGCGGTCGGCATTGCCCCGCGCTTCCAGCTTGCCCGCGCTGGCCAGCGGCTGGCCGACCAGGTCGGCGGGCAGCTGCACGCCGTTCCACTGGATCGCCAACTGGCCGCCCAGCGGCTTCGCGTCCAGCTGCAGCGTGCCGCTGGCAGCGAGCCGGCCCTTGACCTGCGGCGAGCTCACGGCGAGTTGCTGCAGCGTCAGCGTCTTGCCGTCGTCGCTCAGGCGCGCGCGCAGCGGCTGCAGCAGCACGCGGTACTGGTTGAGGTCCAGCGTGCCGTCGAGCTCGCCGCCGTGGCGGTCGCCGTGGCCCTGCACGTCCAGCGCCAGCGATTGCAGCGAGGTATCGCCCAGCCATGGCTTGGGGTCGAAGCGCGGCGCGCCCAGCGTGGCTTTCCAGTCGTAGTTGTCCAGGTCCAGTTCGAGGTGCAGGCGCGCCGTCGCCGGCTGCTGCAGGCTCAGGTCCAGCTGCGCCTGAGTGCCGTTGCTGCTGGCGACGAGCCGGCCCGCGCAATGGGCGTCGCCCAGCTGCCACGCAAAGTCGGCCTTGCCATTGCCGCGCTGGCGGCGCGCGAAGGCAAGCCGTCCGTCGAGGTCGACATGGCCCTCCGGTGCGCGCAGATTCAGCGTGTCGATGGCGATGCCCGCGTGCGTCCAGCGCCCGGCGAGGTCGAGGCTGTCGGAGGCGAACAGCGGCTGGCCGGCCTGGCTCACCTGCACGGTGCCCACGTGGGCGCGATCCAGCAGCAGGTCCAGCGGTGGCTGCAGCGAGAAACCGCCGGAGCGGGGGCTGCTCTCCGTGCTCTTCGGCAGCGCCACCGCCACGCCTTCGACGTCGAGGTCGCGCACGTGCACGCGGCGGGCCAGCAGCGGCCAGAAGCGCAGGGCCAGGCGCACGCGGGCCACCTCGACCACGGTGCCCTGGCCGTCGTCGTAGCGCAGCCCGGCCAGCTGCAGCGGCCCGATCAGCGAACCCTGCGCCTGCTTCCACTGCAACGCGCCGTGCGTGGCCGACTGCACGCGCGCCAGCGCGAAGCGCAGGCCCGCGCCGGTGGCCAGCAGCCACCACAGCGTGGCCGCCACGACCAGCAGCAGGGTGGCGAAGGCGATGGCGAGGCGCTTGAGCCACTTCATGAAGTGAGGATTCTCCGTTGCTTGTGCGTGCGCCGGGCACTCGATATCAGGGCAAGGCCTTGCTCTCTGGCCGGGAAACGGGCTCCTGCCCGTTGCCCCACCCGCCGGAAGCGCAACGCGGTTCCGGCTCCGCCACCACGGCCACTGCATGGTCGTGGCGCGGGCGATCCATCCATGGACCGCGGGCTTGCGGGCTTGCGCGGGCACCCGCTCACAGGTCGGGTCCTATCACCAGGTGCAGCACCACGCCATGCCGCTGCGAGTCGCGGATCGGCGTGCCCAGGTCCACCCGGATCATGCCCACCGGCGAGCGCCAGCGCACGCCGATGCCGGTACCGAGCTTCGGCCGGTAGTCGGTGCCGTCGAAGGCGTTGCCCGCGTCGAGGAAGGTGGCGATGCCCCAGTTGCGGGTGAAGTAGTGTTCCACCTCGGCGCTGGCCACCAGCAGGCTGGTGCCGCCGAGCACGCGGCCATAGCTGTTCTCGGGGCCGATCGACTGGTAGCCGTAGCCGCGCACCGAGCGGTCGCCGCCGGCGAAGAAGCGCAGCTGCGGCGGCAACGCGGCGAAGTCGTCGGTCCAGGTCTTGCCGGCGCTGCCGCGCAGGATCAGCCGGTTGCGCTTGCGCGTGCCGAACGCGTGGATCCATTTCGCGTCGGCGGTGAGCTGGCTGAAGCTGGCTGAGGAGAGCAGGCCAGCCGCCGTGCTGCGCGCCGCGAAGCCCAGCGACCAGCCGTCGTGCACGAAGTCGTAGTTGTCCGCATCCTTGCGCGACAGCGAGGCCTCGGCGAACAGCAGCGTGCTGCTGCCGTGCTCGATGCCGGGCGTGCTGTCCGGCTCGTCGCTGCGCTTGCCCACGGTGAAGGTGCCGGACAGCGCGTGCAGGCCCACCGTGCGCGTCCAGCCGTGCCAGAGCTTCGTTTCGTTGGCCACCAGCTCCAGCGTGCGCGACTGCGAGGTGCTGGTGTTCGCGTCGCGGAAGTTCGCGCCGTAGTTGAAGCTGCGCTGGTCGTCGCCGGGCATCGGGATCGAGTACAGCGTGGACAGCGTCTTCAGCCGTTGCGCCAGCACCAGCTCGTTCTTCCACTTGTGGCCGCGCCGGTTCACCCAGCGCCGCTCCACGCCGCCGCGCACGCCGAACCCGGTGTCGGTGCCGATGAACGGCCCGCCGGTGTAGATCGTCCGCTTCGCCGGCGCCAGCTCGACCTTGATGTCGACGCGGCCGTGGGCCTTCTCGTCGACCTGCGGCAGCACGTTGACCACGGCGAAGTAGTCCGCGCCGTTCAACGCCTGCTGCAGCTGCAGCAGCTGGTCCTGGTCGAACCAGTCGCCGGGCTTGAACGGCAGGTAGCGGTCGAGGAAACCGTCGTTGAACTGCGAGCCCTCGAAATGCACCGCGCCGTAGCGGTAGCGCTGGCCCACCTGCCAGGCCAGCCGGATCGCCGCGCTGCGCTGCGCCGTGTTCACTTCCACGCGATGCGTGACCAGTTTCGCGTCGAGGAAGCCGTTCGCGGTGAGCGCAGCCGACAGCGCGTCGCGCGCGGCGTCGTAGGCGGCATCGTCCAGTTGCTTGCCGCGCATGCGCGTCAGCACGCTGCGCGCGCGGCGGATCGATGGCAGCGCGAGCGCGGCCGCATCGAGCTGCACGTCCACCGAGGTGATCTTCACCGGCTCGCCGGTGCGCACGTCCAGCGTCACCTTCCAGTCCTTGCCAATCGGCTGCAGCTGCGCGGCGATGTCGGCCTCGTAATAGCCGTAGGGCTCCAGCGCCGCCTTCGCCTGCGCCGGCGCCTGCGCGTACAGGCGGCGGATCTGCGCCTCGCTGACGTCGCGGTGCGCGTATTGCGACAGGCCCACCGATGCGGCGATCGCCTGCTGCAGCGGCTCGTCCACCCCGCGCACCACCAGCTGCACGCCGGCCTGCGCCAGCGACGCGAACAGCAGCAGCGGCAGCAGGAAAAGCGGTGCCAGGCGTCGGCGGAGGCGGCGCATGCGCAAGGGATCCATCCTCGTGGGGGCGTTGGCGGGGCTGGGGACAGCTTACCGAAGCGAGGATGGGTTGCGGATGAATCCGTGACGTGGTGATGGCTCGCGATGGGCGCATGAGCGCACACGTTTCTCCCCTCGCCCGCTTGCGGGAGAGGGGCGGGGGAGAGGGGCTTTTGCTTCGGCGCTGCCGCAAGCAACAAAGCGGTTCGAGCCGCTGCCGCGGCCCGAGTCATTTTCCCTGTGTGGCCAGAGAAAAATGACCAAAAGAGAGGCCACCCCGATGGCGCGCCCTCCGCCCATCCATGGGCTGCGGGTGCGCGGGCGGGTTACGGGGTTTTTCGACGGCACGTCCATGTACCGGCGAAAAACTGGCCGGCTTCCCGCCGGCCATCCTGCGGACTTTCCTCCACCCACCCGCCGCGCCATAGGGGCCCCGGGTAACGCAGCGCGCTCCCGGCGCGCACTCGGACGCAGCCGCTGCGCGGCCGCGGAGACGCGAAGGTTAATTGCCTCCGTCCCCTTTATGGTATGGGCATGCGGAAAAGGTGTCAGGGACCATGCCTGACGAACTCCCGGCCGGTGTACTGTCCAGCATTCAGCCGCGACCTCCGTTCCGCTTCTCGCTTCCAGGAGCTTTCCCCATGATCGATCGCATCGACGCCGGCCCGCGCATGTCCGAGGCCGTCATCCACAACGGCATCGCTTACCTGGCCGGCCAGGTCGCCGATGACGGCGGGGCGGACATCGAAGGGCAGACGCGTCAGGTGCTGGCCGCCATCGACGTGTTGCTGGCGCAGGCGGGCAGCGACAAGACGCGCATCCTCCGCGCGGAAATTTTCCTTGCCGACATGGCCGATTTCGCCGGCATGAATCGCGTGTGGGACGAATGGGTGGTGGCTGGCCAAGGGCCCGCGCGAGCCACGGTGCAGGCGAAACTGGCCATGCCGGAGTGGAAGGTGGAGATCGTGGTTACCGCGGCGATCTGAAACAGCCGCTCGCTGCCGCTTCGCCATGGCGCGGGCGGCAATGAGGCGGTTCGGATGCGGCAGGCGAGCGAAACGGCTTGCTTCTTGCGCAAGCAACCAGGCTTGCCATGAACGCCCGCTTTGGCGGCATCACGCCGTGGCCACCGCGCCGCAGGCGTCACCCCTTCACCGGGAACCACATCTCCGCCTGCGGCCGGAACGGCCGCGGCGTGACGCCGAGCAGTCGCTCCAGCTCGCCGTTGTCGGCCACCAGATCCGCGTCGAGCCGCGCCAGCGGCCCGCGCAGCTTCGCGGGCGCGAAGCGCTGGCCTGCATGCAGCAGCCACGCGGGAAGCGGCAGCGGCAGGTTGGCGTGGGGCAGGGTGTTTCGCACGCGGGCGAACATCTCGTGGGCGCCGAGGCGTTCGCCGCCGCCGATGGGCAGGATGCG
Organism: Rhodanobacter geophilus; assembly: GCF_040812275.1. Classification (NCBI taxonomy): domain Bacteria; kingdom Pseudomonadati; phylum Pseudomonadota; class Gammaproteobacteria; order Lysobacterales; family Rhodanobacteraceae; genus Rhodanobacter; species Rhodanobacter geophilus. The sequence continues at coordinate 41,530 of NZ_JBFOHL010000005.1, forward strand.
GCCCGCGCTGGCGGGGCAGTCCAGCGCGGCGAGCACGGCGAGCGCGATGTCGTCGGCGTGCACCGGCTGGCGCAGGCCGCGGGCGGCGGGCAGCGGGAACACGCGCGTGCGCCAGGCGCGGCGGGCAATCGAGCTGAGACTCTTGTCGAGTCCCGCGCCATAGATCAGGGTGGGGCGCAGCACCGTCCAGGGCGCGCCGTGGCGGGCGCAGGCGGCGGCCAGCGCCTGTTCGCCGTCGCGCAGCTGCTGCGCGATGGCACGTTCGGCGGGCATGGCGGAGGCGCGCTTGGTCTCCGCGCTCATCGAGCTGGTGGCGATCACCCGCGGCGGTTCGCTGCCGAAATCCGCACGCGCCAACCACGCGGCGAACGGGCCGATCGGACCGAAGCTGACGATGGCCGAAGGGTGGGGCAATTCGCCGGGCACGGCGTCGGGCAGGCTGCCCTGCAGCCAGCGCAGGCCGGGTTGCGAGGCACGTGCGTGCCGGCTCAGCGCCGTTACCGGGGCACCGCGGGCGAGCAGGCGCGGCAGGAGGAAATGGCCGATCTGGCTGCTGCCACCGAACACCAATACCGTCATCACGATCCGGATTGCAGGCGCGCACTGAGGTCGAGCACGCGCGGATGGTTCGGTGCCAGCTTGCGCGCCTGTTCCAGCGACTGCGCAGCGCCGGCGCGGTTGCCCTGGGAGAGCTGGCGGTCGGCCTGGTCCAGCCACGCGCCGGCGAGGCGCTGGCTGAGGATGTTCTGCGAGGTGTCGCCGGGGGAGAGATCGGCGAAGTTGTCCAGCATCTGGCCGGCACGGGCGAGATCGCCGGCGGCCAGAGCGCGGTTGAACAACTGCTGCACCACGCCCGGCAGGGCCTGCAGGCCATGCTGCGCGACGGCGCTGTCGCCGTCGATCGCCAGCGCGTTGCGGTAGAGGTCGTAGGCGCTGTTGCCGGGCGGCAGCATGATGTCGCCGCGTTGCGTGGCGGCCTGGGCCTGTTGCAGCAGTCTGGCGACCTGCTCGCTCTGCTGCGGCGTCAGCGCGGGCGGCGCAGCGGCGGCTGGCTGCTGGTCGTCGTTCGAGGGCGCGGCGTGGACAGGGGCGGCCTTGTGCGCCTGCATGCCTTGCAGGCGCGCGCGGGCGGCGGCGAGGTCGGCGGATTTCGGCGCCAGCGCCGCGGCATGGTCGAGCAGCTTGCCGGCCTGCGCGGTGTCGCCCGCATCCAGCGCGGCATCGGCCTGCACGGTGAGCGCCTGCGCCACCTTGCCCAGCCCGGCCTCGGCCTGCGGGTTGTCCGGGCTCAGCGCGAGCGCGGCCTTGTAGTGCGCCAGCGCGGTGTCGTCGCCGGGACCGTCGATGCGGCCGGCGCGCAGCGCCGCGTCGCCCTGCTGCAGGGCGGCGTCCAGCGCGGCGCTGTCCTGCTGGTGCGCCTGCGCGCGGGCGGCGCGCAGGCCCGGCAGGGCGGCGTTGTTCGGTTGCAGCGCGGCGAGCTGCTCGATGGTGGCGTCGGCGCCGGTGCCGTCATTCGCGTCCAGCGCCTTCTGTGCCTGGGTGGCCAGCGCGTCACCGACCTGGTCCAGGCCGTGGCGCGCCACCGCATTGCCGGGATCGCCCTGCAGCACCTGCCGGTACAGCGCGCCCGCGCCATGCTCGCCGCCGTACTGGCCGGCGGCGAAGGCTTGTTGTGCCTGGTCCACCAGAGTCGAAGCCTGTACCTGCGATGCGCGCTTGGTGGCGATCATCTGGTCGAGGCGATCGACGTCGCTGCCACCGCCGAGCAGCTCGCGCGCCACCGCGGCCTTTTGCGCGGCCACGTCGAACTGGCCGGCCTGCAGCGCAGCATCGGCCTGCGACAGTTCGGCCGTGCCGACCTGGTGCAGGCCAGTGCGCGCCATGTCGTTGTCCGGCTCCAGCGCCACCGCGGCCTGGAACAGCTCGCGCGCGCTGGTGCCGTCATGGCCGTCCAGATGGCCAGCCGCCAACGCCTGCTGCGCGCGGCCCAGCACGTCGTTGAGTTCGGTGCGTGGCAGCAGGTTGCGCAGGCGGTTCTGCTCGATCCATGCCGTGCCGACCACGCCGATCAGCGCCACTACCAATACGGGGACCAGCCAGCCACGGCGAGGGTGGTCCGGCATCGTCGAGGCACGGCGCCAGCGGCGCGCATCGGGATTGGTGTCCGGCCACGGCGGGTCGTCGTCGTGTGGCGACGCGCTGCGCGGTGGCACATCGAGCTGGTCGAGATTGCCCAGCTTGGGCTCGGTGCGTCCGCGGGGTTCGGATTCGTGCTGGTCGCGGCGTCCGCTCATGATGGATGGCAGTTCAAATAAGCCATTGACAAGCAAGTCATTGAAAAGTGCGGCGATGGATGGCCGCCCGTTTGATTCTCGCGATCAGGGGTGCTCGCAAGAATCCCGTTGCAGCTTAGCATCGCGCCGTTGTGCCGCCGCATGGCAGGGGAATGCGCATTCAGCTAGCGCGCGCCGCCGATGCGGCGCGCTTCCACCACGTTCGGCAGCGCCAGCAGGCGGCCGAGCAGGGTGGACAACTGCTCGAAGTCGCGCACGCGCAGGGCGAAGCGCATCTCCACCTCGCCGCTCTTCGCATAGGCGCGGCTGGAGGAGGCGATGATCGGCGTGCCGGCGTTGCTGATCACGCCGGTGACATCCTTCTGCAGGCCCTTGCGGTCGTAGCCGCGCAGCTCGATGTCCACCTCGTAGGCCTGGGCGCCGGCCTTGCCCCAGTCCACCTCGATCACCCGGTCCGGATCGCGCCGTGCGAGCCGCGCGAGGCTGGCGCAGTCGGTGCGGTGCACCGACACGCCGCGGCCGCGGGTGATGAAGCCGCGCACCGGGTCGCCCGGCAGCGGCTGGCAGCAGCGCGCCAGCGTGGTGAGCAGGTTGCCGATGCCCTCGATGCTGAGCGCGCCGGCGTCGCGCGCCGGTGCCGGCCGCGCGGGTGCCAGCGGTGCGGTGTCGTCGTCCTCCAGCGGCTGTGCAGCCTCCTGCAGCGCACGCGCGACCTGGCCGGTGCTGATCTCGTTGAGCGCCAGCGCCACCAGCAGTTCGTCCTGCGTCTTCAGGTGGAAGTGCGCGGGCAGCTTCGCCAGGTCGACCTCGGGCAGGGCGAGGCGCTTCAGTTCGCGCTCGAACATCACGCGGCCCACCGCGAGGTTGGCGTCGTGCGCCAGCCGGCGGAACCACGCGCGCACCTTGTCGCGCGCCCGCGAGCTGTTCAAGTAGCCGTGGTGCGGCGACAGCCAGTCGCGGCTGGGCTCGGCCTGCTTCGCGGTGAGGATCTCCACGCGGTCGCCGCTCTGCGGCTGGAAGGTGAGCGGCACGATGCGGCCGTTGACCTTGGCACCGCGGCAGCGATGCCCCACCTCGGTGTGCACGTGGTAGGCGAAATCCAGCACGGTGCCGCCGTGCGGCAGGTCCATCACCTCGCCGCGCGGCGTGAGCAGGTAGACGCGGTCCTCCATCAGCTCGGTGCGCAGGTCGGCGGCCAGTGCGCCCTCGTCCTCGCTGCGCGTGTCCAGCAGCTTGCGCATCCAGGCGATCTTGGCCTCGAACTCGGCGTCGGCGCCGCCGCCCTCCTTGTAGCGCCAGTGCGCGGCCACGCCCAGCTCGTTGGCGCGGTGCATCTCGTGGGTGCGGATCTGCACTTCCAGCGTCTTGTCGCGCGGGCCGATCACCGCGGTGTGCAGCGAGCGGTAGCCGTTGCCCTTGGGACGCGCCAGGTAGTCGTCGAACTCGCGCGGCAGGTGCGGCCACAGCGTGTGCACCACGCCCAGCGCGGCGTAGCAGTCGGCCACCGTGTCGACCAGCACGCGCACGGCGCGGATGTCGTACAGCTCGGCGAACTCCACGCCCTTTTTCTGCATCTTCTTCCAGATGGAATAGATGTGCTTCGGCCGGCCGGCCAGTTCGGCGCGGATGCCGGCGTCGGCCAGCGCGCGGCCCAGCATGTCCAGCGATTCGCGGATGAAGGCCTCGCGGTCGGCGCGGCGTTCGTCGAGCAGCCTGGCGATGCGCCGGTAGGTGTCCGGCTGCAGGTGGCGGAAGGCGAGGTCTTCCAGTTCCCACTTCAGTTGCCAGATGCCGAGGCGGTTGGCGAGCGGCGCGTGGATGTCGCGGGTCAGCCGGGCGAGTTCCGTGCGTTCGGCTTCCGGCAACGCGCCCGCCGCGCGCAGGCGCGCGAGCTGGCGCGCCAGCAGCACGAACACCACGCGCAGGTCGCGGATGATCGCCAGCAGCAGCCGGCGCAAGCCCTCGGAGCCACCGCCCTGCGTACGCTGCGCGTGCAGGGCCCACACCTGCTCGGCGGCCTGCTGGCCTTCCACCAGGCGGCGCACGTCTGCCGGCAGCCGCGGCGCTTCGGCCTGCCACGACGCGGCATCCACGCGCGACAGGGCAAACCACAGCGCCGCGGCCTGGGTGGGCGCATCGCAGCCGAGCATCGCCAGCAGGTCGAGCACGTCGGCGCATTCGGCCTGGTCGACCGGCCGCGCCAGGCAGGCTTCCAGCGCGGCGGCCAGCACGGGCGGCCGCGTGCCGGCGTGGTCGCGCCAGGCTTGCAGGCGGGCAGGTTGCGGGTGCGTGGTCATGGCCGGGACCGTGTCGTGTGCATCCATTTTAGGTGGATTGCCGGCGCTTGGCTTTGCCGGCCATCGGCCACAGAATCATGCCGATCCATCTTTCGGCTTCGGCAGGACTCGTCCATGCGCTGGTTGCGTTCCCTGTTGGCGGTGTTGCTGGCCGCCGGCGTCACCCTGTTCGGCGCGTGGCTGGTGATGCTGTGGAGCGATGCCGGCGCACCGTCGCCGGCCGACTTTGCGCGGCAGCATCCGGCGCTTGGCGCGGTGTTCGGCGTGCTGTCCACCCTGGTCGTGCTGATGTCGGCGCTGTGGCAACGGCGCCGCCGCAAGTCACGCTGAGAGTGCTTCCAGCGCCTTCGCGAGACGCTTCGCCGACACCGGCTCGGCCGTCTTCAGTTCCTGCGCGAACAGCGAGACGCGCCATTCCTCGATCAGCCAGCGCAGTTCGTCCAGCCCTTCGCTGCCGGCGGCGCGGTGCTTCAGGTATTCGCGCCAGTAGGGCAGCACCTGCAGCATGCGCTGCTGGTCCTTCGCGGGATCCTGGCGCAGGCGTTCGCCACGCAGCCGCATGGCCCTGAGGTAGCGCGGATAGTGCGCCAGCCGGTCCGGCGGCAGTTCGCGCAGGAAGCCGGGCATGAGCAGGGCGTCGAGCTGTTCGCGCAGATCGTCGTAGCTGGCGCGGGCGAAGCCCAGCAGCGGCGGTTGCAGCCAGGGCCGCAGTTCCGCCTGCGCCTCGATGATCGGCTCGGCCAGCTTCAGCCGTTCCACGGCGGCAGCGAACAGCTCGCGTGCGGCCTGCGCGTGCAGCGCGGCGAACGCACCCGCGCCGCGGACGTCGAGTTCGAGCCGCGCCACGAGATCGGCGAGGCCGCCTTCGACCAGGTCCTCGCGCAAGCCGTCCACGCCACCCAGCGAGGCGTACTTCAGCGCGAGCGGGTTGCCGATCGGCAGGCGGCGGCGCGCCTGTTTCAGGTCGCTGGCCAGCGCGTTGCGCAGCAGGCGACGCACGCCGTCGAGGTGGGCGGCGGCGGCCTCGTCGCGGCGCTCGAACACGCGCAGCGCCACCGCATCGCCCAGATCCACCAGGGCGGGGAAGGCGAGCAGGTTGCCCCTGGAGCGCACCTCGCGGGGGATCTCCTCGAAGTCCCACGCGGTGATGTCCTCGCGGGTGAGTTCCACGTCGGTCTTGCGCGAGAACGCCTCGCGCGCGCGGCCTTCCCATTCGGCGCGCAGCGCGGCGAGATCGCGGCCGGCGGCCAGCGTGCGGCCGCTGTCGTCGTGCACGCGGTAGCGCATCCGGTAGTGCGGCGCGAGTTCCGCCGCGGCGAACTCGCCGGCGTCGATGGCCACGCCGGTGGCGCGCTTCAGGAACGCGGCCAACGCTTTTGCCAACGGCTCGTCGCGCGGCGCCTCGGCCTCGGCGAAGGCGCGCGCGAAATCCGGTGCGGGCACGAAGTTGCGGCGCAGCGCCTTGGGCAGGCCGCGGATCAGTTCGGCGGCCTTGTCGGCGAGCAGGCCGGGCACCAGCCATTCGCAGCGCGCGGCGGGCAGCGCATTGAGCATCGCCAGCGGCAGGTGCAGGGTGACGCCGTCGGCCTCGTCCCCGGGCACGAAGCGGTACTCGAGGCGGTAGCGCTGGGCGCCCGCCGCCGGCGCCCCGCCGGCGGCCATCGGGGCGATCTCCAATGTTGCAGGGAAGGCCTTAGGATCGAGCCCGGCGCCGCCCACCATCACGTCGTCGAGCGACCAGCGCAAGGCCGCCTGTTCGGCAGGACGCGCATGGCGATACCACGCATCCAGCGCGCGGCTGGACGAGATGTCCTCCGGCAGCTTGCCGCGGAAGAAATCGACCAGTTCGTCCTCGTGGCGGATCAGGCCTTCGCGGCGCTGCTTCGCCTCGATGCCCCGGGCGTCCTCCAGCACGCGCTGGTTCGCGCGCAGGAAATCGGCGCGCGCCTCGATATCGCCGCGGGCCAGCGCCTCGCGCAGGAAGATCTCGTGGGCCAGCGCGGGATCCTGTTTCTCGAACGTCACCGCGCGGCGCTCGACCAGGTTGAGGCCGAACAGGCTCACCTGCTCCCAGGCCACCACGCAGCCGCGCTTCTTCGACCAGTGCGCGTCGCGGCAACTGGATTTCAGCAGGTGCGCGGCCTGCTGCTCGACCCATGCCGGCTCGATGCGCGCGCACATCATCGCCCACACCTTGCCGCCCACGTCGAGGATCTGCGCGGCGAACACCCAGTTCGGCGGAACCTTTGCCAGTGCCGAGCCGGGGAAGACCTGGAACTTGCGTTCGCGCGTGCCCTGGAAGATGCCGCGTTCGTCCTTGCGGCCGACTTGGGTGGGGAGGCCGGCCAAGAGGCTGCGGTGGACCGTCTCGAAGAGATGGGGCGCCGCAGCCTCTTCATCAATGACGCGCTCCTCGCGTTCGCCTCCTCTCCCCTTTGGGGAGAGGATTGAGGTGAGGGGTGGGTGCTCGCGGGAACGTTCATGCGAAGCGCGCTGGTTCTTGCCGGTGCTTCGCGAGCTTGTCCCCCTCACCCCAACCCTCTCCCCCAAGCTTTGCTTGGGGGAGAGGGAGCCAAGAGCGGGGGCTTGAGCGTCGAGCTTCCACCCCAGCTCCTGCACCACCAGCAGCAACTGCCGGTGCAGCTCGCGCCACTCGCGCATGCGCATGAAGCTGAGGAAGTGCCGCGAGCACCAGTCGCGCAGTTTCGACTGGGTGAGTTCCTGGTGTGCCTGGCCGTACTCGCGCCACAGGTTCAGCACGCCCAGGAAGTCGGATTTCGGGTCGGCGAACGCGGCATGCGCGGCATCGGCCTGCTGGCGCGCGTCCGCAGGGCGCTCGCGCGGGTCCTGGATGCTGAGGAAGGACACCACCGTCAGCAGTTCGCGCAATGCGCCTAGCCTGCCGCCCTCGACCAGCATGCGCGCCAGCTGCACGTCGATCGGCAGCTTCGCCAGCGTGCGGCCGATGGCGGTGAGCGTGCGCGCGTCGTCGATGGCACCGATCTCGGCGAGCCGGCGGTAGCCGTCGGCCACCACGCGCGGGTCGGGCGCGTCGAGGAAGGGGAAGTCGCCCACCTCGCCCAGCTGCAGCGCCAGCATGCGCAGGATCACGTTGGCGAGCGAGGAGCGCAGCAGCTCGGGATCGGTGAAGGCGCTGCGCGCGGCGAAATCCGCCTCGTCGTACAGGCGGTAGCAGATGCCCGGCCCGATGCGGCCGCAGCGGCCCTTGCGCTGGTCGGCGGCGGCCCGCGAGACGGGTTCCACGTGCAGGCGTTCGAGCTGGCTGCGCTGGCTGTAGCGCTTCACGCGCGCGCTGCCGGTGTCGACCACGTAGCGGATGCGCGGCACGGTGAGCGAGGTTTCGGCCACGTTCGTGGCCAGCACCACGCGGCGCTTCGGGCCGGGCTTGAACACGCGGTCCTGGTCGGCGGCGGAGAGCCGCGCGTACAGCGGCAGGATCTCGGTCTCGCGGTACTGGCGGCGCGACAGCAGCAGGTGGGCGTCGCGGATCTCGCGCTCGCCTGGCAGGAACACCAGCACGTCGCCCGGGCCGCCGCCCAGGCTGCGGTCGGCGATGATCTCGTCCATCACCGCGGCGATGTGTTCGGCGCTGCCCTGTTGGATGTTCGAACGCAGGAGCGGCTTCAGCCGCGATTCTCCGCTGGTCGCGGCTGGAGCCGCTCCTGCGGTGCCGTCCACCGGCCGCCAGCGCAATTCCACCGGGTAGGCGCGGCCTTCCACCGAGACCACCGGCGCGCCGCCGAAGTGTTCGGCGAAGCGCGCCGTGTCGATGGTGGCGGAGGTGACGATGATCTTCAGCTCGGGCCGTTTCGCGGCGAGCCGCCTGAGGTAGCCGAGCAGGAAATCGATGTTGAGGCTGCGCTCGTGCGCCTCGTCGATGATCAGGGTGTCGTAGGCCGACAGCCAGGGATCGCCCTGCGTCTCGGCGAGCAGGATGCCGTCGGTCATGAACTTCACCAGGGTGCGTTCGCTCACCTGGTCGGTGAAGCGCACCTGGAAGCCCACCTGGTCGCCGAGTTGCGTGCCCAGTTCCTCCGCCACGCGGCGCGCCACCGAGCGCGCCGCGAGCCGGCGCGGCTGGGTGCAGCCGATCAGCCCCGCCTCGCCGCGGCCGGCGGCAAGGCAGAGTTTGGGCAATTGCGTGGTCTTGCCCGAGCCGGTCTCGCCGGCGATCACCACCACCTGGTGTTCGCGGATCAGCTTGACGATCTCGTCGGCACGCGCGGCGATCGGCAGCGATTCGTCGAGCCGGATCGCGGGCTTGGCCTCGGCGCGTGCGCGGCGCTTCCCGACGGAGGTTGCGATGTCGGCGGCGAGGGCCGCCAGCTTCTTCTCGTCGGCGTGCCGGGACAGTCCGCGCCAGCGCCCCAGCAGGCGGCCGAAGTCACGGCTGCACGCGCCGTCGAGCGCGCGGCGCAGGTCGCGCAGCGTGGGATGGGTGGTTGGTGGGCGGTTCGCGTCGTTCATGCAGCCGAGCATGATACCGGCTCGTACCTGTCCGTCATTCCGGCCTTCGCCGGGATGACGGACTCCATACGCGACGCCCGATAGACTCCTGCTATCGGCCGCATTGCAAGGATTCATTTCCACCGCGGTCGGCGCGCCGCTACCGTGGTTCCATCACTCACCGCACGGGAGAACACCATGGCCTCGAACATCGGTATCGCGAAGAAGGACCGCGAAGCCATCGCCAAGCAGTTGTCCAGGCTGCTGGCCGACACCTATTCGCTCTACCTCAAGACCCACAGCTTCCACTGGAACGTCACCGGCCCGCAGTTCAACAGCCTGCACGCGATGTTCGAGGTCCAGTACAACGAGCTGTGGCTGGCCGCCGACGAGATCGCCGAGCGCATCCGCACGCTGGACGTGTTCGCCCCCGGCTCCTACAGCCAGTTCGGCAAGCTCAGTTCGATCAGGGAAGAATCCGGCGTGCCGGAGTGGAAGGAGATGGTGGACCAGCTGGTGCAGGGCCACGAGATCGTGGCGAACACCGCGCGCGCGGCCATCAAGGTGGCCGACAAGGCTGGCGATGAAGGCAGTGCGGACATGCTCACCGGTCGCCTGAAGGCGCACGAGAAGACGGCGTGGATGCTGCGTTCGCTGCTGAAGTAACCGGCGTCGCCGCATCGACCCGGCATGCATGAGCACACTCGGCGTGCGAAAGCCTCGGGCTTTTCCCGTCATTCCTGCGCAAGCAGGAATCCAGTGCCGCCGTACTGAATGCGTTGCAGGCGCTGGATCCCAGCTTGCGCTGGGATGACGGGCGAAAAGTCAGGCTTTGCCTGTCGTTTTAATCCTTCGGCGCCGGCCCCTTCACCGCGGTGACCAGGCCATCCGGCCGCACATATTTCGCGAATGCCTGCTGCACTTCGGGTGCGGTGAGTTCGAGGTAGTGCTGGCCGGCCACCGTCATCGCATCCAGCGGCTTGCCCTGCTGCGAGAGCGTGAGCAACTGGCCGCCGATCGCGCCGAAGCTGGATTCGCCCAGCGGGATGCGGCGCAGCAGGATGCCCTTGGCCTGCTTGAGTTCGGCGTCGGTGACCGGCTGCTGCTGCATCTGCTTCAGGTCCTGCACCACCAGCGCGCTGGCGGCGGCCACCTTGTCGGGATCGCAGCCGAAGGACACCGTGTAGGTGCCGCGGTGCCTGCGCGCATCCAGGCCCACGCCCACGGTATAGACCAGGCCATGCTTCTCGCGCAGGTCGCGGGTAAGGCGCGAGGCGTAGAAGCCGCCGCCCAGCACCTGGTTGCCGAGGTTGATCGCGAAACGGGCCGGGTCGTCGTAGGTGACGGCGATGGTCTGTGCCATGTCCACGCTGTCCTGCACCGCGCTGGCGTCGGGCACGTGCAGCTTGCCGGGCCGATTCGGGGGTACCGCGCCGTAGTTGGTGTCCGGTTTCGGGCCTTGTGCCTTCCAGTCGCCGAAGGCCTGCTCGATCACGTTCTTCGCCTGCGCCGGGTCGACCTTGCCGACCACCACGATGATGGCCAGGTCGGGGCGGAAGGTCTGCGCGTAGTACGCCTTCACCTTGTCCAGCGTCAGCGCCATCACGTTCTGCGGGGTGGGATGGCGCAACGAGGGATCGTTGGCGGGCAGCAGCGCCTTGCCCAACCCCTGCTCGAACAGGAAGCCGGGCGACTGCAGCACGCCGGCCGCCGCGCCCGCGACCTGCTGCTGCACCACCGCGAAAGCCTGCGCGGGCAGGGCGGGGTGCAGTTCGTTGGCGGCGAGCAGCTTCACGCCCTCGGCGAAATGCGCGGACGGCACCGCCAGCGAGAAGCTGGTGCCGGCACTCTCGTGCGCGCTGATCGCATCCAGCGCCTGCTGGAACGCGAGGCGATCCATCTGTTCGGTGCCGAACGGGAACAGGCCGTCCAGCACGTCGGCCACGCCTTCCTCGCCCTTGGGCGCCTGCAGGTCCTGGTTGGTCTGGACGGCACCGTAGAGGTCCACCGTGTCGCTGATCGTTTCCGGCTGCACGATCAGCCTGAGGCCGTTCGGCAAGGTGTAGCTCACCGGCTTCAACGAGGACTTCGGCACGTCGAGCTTGGCGAACGCCTGCTCGGCCCAGGCCGGCAGCTGCACCGGCTTGTCAGGCGTCGAAGCGAAGCTCTCGGCGCCGCCGAAGCCCTTGCCCGCCACCGCCTTGCCCGAGCTTTCCGGGGTGAGGATCGCGGTGATCGCGTGGGCGGGATTGAAGGTCTGCTTCGCCAGTGCGTCCACCGCCGCCGGCGTCACCGCCTCGATCGCCGCCTTGATCGCGTCGGGCGATTCGGCGCCCTGGAAGGCCAGCGCGTGCGACCACGCGTTGGCGAGGCCGTCCACCGAGTTCTTCTTGAACTCCAGATCGGCGACGGCGTTGCGCTTGGCGGCGTCGACCAGCGCGGGATCGATGCCCTTGTCCGCCGCCTCGGCGAGGATGGCCTGCATCCTGGCGAGGATGGGCCGCGGATTGCCGCCCTTGGGGAAGATGCCCACCGCCATGCCCACGCCGGCCTGCGGCATGCTCTGGTCGAAGAAGCCGCCGAACAGCGCGGTGCCGTCGAAGCGCATGCCGGCCAGTGCCGCGCGCTGCGAACCCAGCGCCTGGCCCAGCACCAGCGCGGTGGCGTAGTCCTTCGAGGTGAGACCCGGCATGCGGTAGCCCAGGTAGACCGAGCCGTAGGGATTGTCGGTGGGCAGCTGCACGGTCTTCGCCGTCACCGGCTTGAACGCGAACGCGGGCCGCGCCGGCAACGTCCTGCGCGCGATGCTGCCGAACTCGGCCTTCACCTTGGCCAGCGTGGCGACGGGATCGACGTCGCCCGCGATCACCAGGATCGCGTTGTTCGGCGCGTACCAGGTGTCGTGGAAATTCTTCAGCATCGCCGCCGTGGTCTTGTCGAACGAGGGCCGCGTGCCCAGCGGGGTGTGCGCGTAGGGCGTGCCGGAGAACATCTGCGCCAGCAGCTGCGTGTAGAACTTGAAGTCGGGGCTGGAGAGGTCGCGCGAGACTTCCTGCGAGATCGCGCCGCGCTCCTTGTCCCATTCCTTCGGGTCCATGTCCACGCCGCGCATGCGCAGCGCCTGCACGTGCAGCGCCACGTCGAGATCCTGCGCCGGCGCCACGAAGTAGTACTGCGTCACGCCTTGCGTGGTGTCGGCGTTGAACGCGCCGCCCATGTTCGCCGCGATCGCCGCGAGCTGGTCCTTGCTCAGGCCCGGGCTGCCGCGGAACATCATGTGCTCCACCGCGTGCGCGGTGCCGGGAAAGCCCGCCGGCACCTCGTCGGAACCGGCGAGGTAGTTCATCTCCGTGGTGACGACCGGCGCCAGCGTGTCACGCACGATCACCACGCGCAGGCCGTTGTCCAGCGTGGCGCGGGTGACGTCGGCGTCGTTCGTCGCGGCCATCGCGCTGCCCGCCGCCAGGGCCAGGCCGATCGCTGCGACCAGCCGGAGTGCTCGCTTCTTCATCGTTGGATCCTTGTGCGTCTGTGAAGGCGGACGCGAGCCTCGCGTCCCGGGGTTTGCGGCGAAACGGTTTCGCCGGTGGGTGCGTTCGGCGGCGAAGGTGGGCTTGCGCCAGTCATCCATGGAAGCCGGCCGCCTCGCACACCGAGGGCAGCAGTTCGCCTGCGGCGGGCTGGCCGCAGGCGATCAGGCGGCGCAATTGTTCCACGATCTGCCGGTAGATCGGTTCGGGCGTGTCCGGCTGGATGGTGGGCAGGGAGGCATCCATGTGCATCGACACAACAATACACATGTGTCGATGTCAAGCATGGCCTGTGGCGGAGTGACGTCGCCCGGACAACGCTTGTGCAAGACTTGAAACCTTGCCCGCCGCCCGTATGAGGAATTGCCATGGTCACCCGCCGCCGCATGCTGCAAGGTGCTGGAGCACTGGCCTTGTTGTCGCCCCTCGGCAAGGGCTTCGGCCATGACCAGGAGAAGGGCGCGGCGCAGGTCGCGCAGCAGGAACACGCCAAGCCCGCGGGCGATGATTACGTCCCGGTCACCGATCCGCTGGTGCAGCGGAAGCTGGCGCAGTGGTCGGACTGGAAGTTCGGCCTCATCCTGCACTGGGGCATCTACAGCGTGCTCGGCATCGTCGAGTCGTGGACGCTGTGCTCGGAGGACTGGATCAAGCGTCCCGGCGGCGTCGGCTACGTCGAGTGGAAGCAGCGCTACGAGCAGCTGCGCACGCAGTTCAACCCGGTGAAGTTCGATCCCGCGCGATGGGCGGAGGCCGCGCACGCCGCCGGCATGCGCTACCTGGTGTTCACCACCAAGCACCACGACGGCTTCTGCATGTTCGACACGGCGCAGACCGGCTACCGCGTCACCGCGCCCGACGTGCCGTACCACGCGAACCCGCGCGCGAACGTCGCCAGGGAAGTGTTCGACGCGTTCCGCCGGCGCGACTTCGGCATTGGCGCGTATTTCTCCAAGGCCGACTGGCACCATCCGGACTACTGGTCCCCGCTGTGGGCCACGCCGGACCGCAACAACAACTACGACGTGGGCAAGTACCCGGAGATGTGGAAACGCTTCGTCGATTTCACCCATGCGCAGATCAACGAGCTCACCACGCAGTACGGCCGCGTCGACCTGATGTGGCTGGATGCCGGCTGGGTGAACGACAGGCCGCATCCCGACGCCAAGGCCCACGGCATGGAAGTGCCGTGGGCGCAGGACATCGACATGCCGGGGCTGGCCGCGCTCGCGCGCCGCAACCAGCCGGGCATCGTGCTGGTCGACCGCGACGTCGGCGGCCCCTACGAGAATTACCGCACGCCCGAGCAGACCGTGCCCGACCGGCCGCTGCCGTACCCGTGGGAAACCTGCATGACGATGGGCCGCTCCTGGTCGTGGAACCCGCACGACACGTACAAGTCGCCGCGCGAACTGGTGCACACCCTGGTCGGCATCGTGGCCAAGGGCGGCAACCTGCTGCTGGGCGTCGGCCCGCAGCCCGACGGCGAGCTGCCGGCGGCGGCGCTGGAGCACCTGCGCGCCATCGGTGCATGGATGCAGGTCAACGGTTCGGCGATCCACGGCAGCCGGGCCATCGCGCCCTATGGCGAGGGCAAGTTCCGTTTCACGCAGGGCAAGGACGGCAGCGTCAACGCGATCTGGCTGGCCGACGAGGGCGAGCCGGAGCCGCCGGCCAGCATCGTGCTGCGCTCGTTGAAGCCGGCGCCGGGCGCGAAGCTGCAGGTGCTGGGCGCGGGCGGCGAGCTGGTCTGGCAGCAGGGAGGCGATGGCGTCCATGTGGCCCTGCCGCCGGCCGTGCGCCGGCAACTGGCAGGGGCGCCGGCGTGGACGCTGCGGATTTCGGCGGTGCGGGCATGACGCCTGGCGGGGCGTTCCCTGCGCAACCCGGCTGTCCGGCGCCCGGCCTGAGCTTGTGCTGACCGCCCCGGCAGGCTTTTATTGAGACTGCCACCGCGCATTGGTTAAGCTCACGCGGCTTGGCCCGCGCCCGGAGCGGCGCCCACGGGAACCTTCTTGAGCGCCGATCCTTCCAACCTCCGCCGCCGCCCTTCACTGCTTGCCGCCCTCTTTCTGGCCCTGGTGGTGGCCGCGCTGAACATCGGCCTGTGGTGGTGGAGCAACCGCCCGCACGGTCCCGAGGACTGGCATGGCCCGATCGGCGGCTTCGCGCTGTCGGCGTTCCAGCGCTACCAGAGCCCGCTGAAGAACGATTTCCCGACCGACGAGCAGCTCGACGGCGACCTCCGCCTGCTGCGCGGCTACAGCCCGAACATCCGCACCTACTCGATGCTGCAGAACCCGCAGATCCCGCGGCTGGCCGAGCGCGACGGGCTGAAGGTGCTGGCCGGCGCGTGGATCGACACGCGGCTGGACAACAACGACAAGGAGATCGCCGCGCTGATCGCGCAGGCGCGGCGCTACCCCGGCACGATCACCCGCGTGCTGGTGGGCAACGAGGTGCTGTTCCGCAACGACATCCCGCCCGAGCGGCTGATGGCCTACCTGGACCGGGTGCGCGCCGCGCTGCACCAGCCGGTGTCCACCGCCGAGCCGGACTACATCTGGGAGAAGTACCCCGAGCTCGCCGAGCACGTGGACTTCATCACCGTGCACCTGTTCCCGTACTGGAACGGCATCCCGCGCAAGGACGCGATCGGCGCCGCGCTGGGCAGCTACGAGAACCTGCAGCGGCTGTTCCCGAACAAGCACATCGTGATCGGCGAGATCGGCTGGCCGTCCAACGGCGACCGCCACGAGTACGCCTACCCCTCGGTGTCCGACGAGGCGATCTTCCTGCGCCAGTGGTTCAACGTGGCCAAGCAGCTGCACCTGGACTACTACGTGATGGAGGCGTTCGACCAGCCGTGGAAGGAGCAGCTCTCGGGCCGCACCGAGGCGTACTGGGGCATGTTCAACGCGGATCGCCAGCCGAAGTTCCCGTTCACCGGCCCGGTGACCGAGGACACCATCTGGCCGTGGAAGGCGCTGGCGGCGAGCCTGCTGGCGCTGCTGCCGATGGTCTGGTTCGCGCGCCGCTATGCGCGCTTCAAGCTCACCGGGCGGCTGTTCTTCTGCATGCTGATCCAGCTGGCCTGCGGCCTGATCGTGTGGTCGGCCACGCTGCCGTTCCAGTTCTACCTGAGCTGGGTGGACTGGACGATGCTGGTGCTGCTGTTCCCGGCCCAGCTCGCGATCCTCGCCATCCTGCTGATCAACGGCTTCGAGTTCACCGAGGTGCTGTGGCGGCGCAGCTGGGTGCGCCACGCCGGCATGCTGCGGCCGGACATCCCCGAGCGGCAGCCGTTCGTCTCCATCCACCTGGCCTGCTACAACGAGCCGCCGGAGATGGTGATCGTCACGCTGGACTCGCTGGCCGAGCTCGACTACCAGAACTACGAAGTGCTGGTGATCGACAACAACACCAGGGATACGGCGGTGTGGAAGCCGGTGCAGGAATACTGCGAGAAGCTGGGCAAGCGCTTCCGCTTCTTCCACCTGGAGCCCTGGCCCGGCTTCAAGGCCGGCGCGCTGAACTTCGGCCTGAAGGAGACCGCGCCCGAGGCCGACGTGGTGGCGGTGATCGACGCCGACTACGTGGTGCGGCCGGACTGGCTGGCCACGCTGACCGGCCACTTCCACGACCCGAAGGTGGCCGTGGTGCAGTGCCCGCAGGCGCACCGCGACTTCGAGCACAACCGTTTCCGCCGCATGACCGCCTGGGAGTACGACGGCTTCTTCCGCATCGGCATGCACCACCGCAACGAGCGCAACGCGATCATCCAGCACGGCACCATGACCATGGTGCGGCGCTCGGCGCTGGAAGGCACCGGCGGCTGGTCGGAGTGGACGATCTGCGAGGACGCCGAGCTCGGCCTGCGCCTGATGCACGCCGGATACGAGCTGGTCTACGTCGACGAGCTGATGGGCAAGGGCCTCACCCCGGCCGACTTCAAGGCGTACAAGAGCCAGCGCTACCGCTGGGCGTTCGGCGCGATGCAGATCCTCAAGGGCCGCTGGAGCTGGATGACGCAGAAGGGGCCGCTCTCGGCCGGCCAGCGCTTCCACTTCCTCACCGGCTGGTTCAGCTGGTTCGCCGACGCGCTGCACCTGATCTTCACCCTGATGGCGCTGTTCTGGACCGCGGGCATGGTGGCCTTCCCGCAGTACTTCAGCCTGCCGATGCAGCTGTTCCTGATCCCGGTGATCGGCTTCTTCTTCGCCAAGGCGATCTTCGGCATCGTGCTGTACCGCGCCCGCGTGCCCTGCGGCTGGTACGACACCCTGATGGCCTCGCTGGCCAGCATGGGCCTGTCGCACGCGATCGCGCGCGGCATCCTGCACGGCCTCACCCGCCAGAAGACCTCGTTCGTGGTGACCGCGAAGAGCCGGCGCATGGGCGGCAGCAGCTTCGCCGCGTTCGCCCCGGTGCGCGAGGAGCTGCTGATGGCGATCGCCCTGGTGCTGTGCATTGCGGGCATGGCGCTGGGTTACGGCACGCGCTACATCGAAGGCACCTTGTGGATGTTCATCCTCGCCGCGCAGTCCATCCCCTACGTGTCGGCCGTGGTCGGTGCCTGGATCGCGCACAGGGCAGGGGACAAGGCGGGCTGACACCGCCGCCGCCCACGTCGCCTTGGCGACGTGGGCAAATCAGGCACGGTGCTTTTCCGCTCTTCGCCAAGCGTGGGTCGGGCTCCAGCCCGACATTTCCCGTGCACCCATCACGCCGGCTTGGCCGGGTTCATGGGCGGCCAGCGGCCTGCCGCCCCGGATAACGCCCCATTCGTTCATATCCGCGCCGGGTAGCACGCCCTATCATCACGTGCCTATGACCGTCCTGACCCCGCCTCGGCCGTGTTGACCCGCACCCGCTCGTTCATGCGTGCCTGCTGGCCATGGCTGCGCATCCCGTTCTGGATCGGCCTGGGACTGCTGGTCGGCTTCGTGCTGCCCTACACGCTGGTGCTGAACAAGCGCGTGCAGGAGCGCTTCAACGACCTGGTGTTCGCGGTGCCCACGCGGGTGTTCGCGCGGCCGTTGCCGCTGGCCGCGGGCGAGCCGATGACGCCGGCGTCGCTGCAGCTGGAGCTCACCTTCGCCGGCTACAGCGAGGATGGCCATGGCCAGGTGGCGGGCAGCTGGGCGAGGCAGGGCAGCCGCTACGTGATCTCCTCGCGCGGCTATGCCGGGCCGGAAGGCGGCGAGCTGCCCAAGCGCATCGAGGTGAGGCTGGGTAAGGGCGAGGTTGTCTCGGTGCACGACCTGGCCAGCGGCAAGGCCATCGACCTCGCCCACCTCGACCCCGCGCGCATCGCCACCGTGTACGGCGCCGACCAGGTGGATCGGCGCATCGTGCGCCTGGCCGACCTGCCGCCGCTGCTGGTGGGCGGCCTGCAGGCGGTGGAAGACCGCGACTTCAAGCACAACATCGGCATCGATTTCAGCGCGATCCTGCGCGCCGCGTTCGCCAACCTGCGCGCCGGCCACACCGTGCAGGGCGCCTCCACGCTGACCCAGCAGCTGGTGCGCAACCTGTTCCTCAGCCGCCAGCAGACCTTCACGCGCAAGATCAACGAAGCGCTGATGTCGCTGCTGCTGGAGCTGCACTACAGCAAGGACCGCATCCTGGAGGCCTACGTCAACGAGGTGTTCCTCGGCCAGCAGGGCGGGCAGGCGGTGCACGGCTTCGCGGCGGCCTCGGAGTTCTACTTCGGCCGTCCGCTGCGCGACCTGCGTCCGCAGGAGGTCGCGATGCTGGTGGGCCTGGTGAAGGGGCCGAGCTATTACGACCCGCGCCGCTACCCGGATCGCGCGCTGGCGCGCCGCAACCTGGTGCTGCAGGAGTTCGCCGACACCGGCCTGCTCTCGGCGGCGCAGGCCAAGGCCGCGCAGGCCACCTCGCTGGACGTGATCAAGAACGGCCAGTTGCCGCACAACCGCTTCCCCGCCTTCATGCAGCTGGTGCGCCAGCAGATCACCAGCGATTTCGACGAGGACACGCTGCGCGCGGGCAACCTGTCGATCTTCACCACGCTGGACCCGGCCGCCCAGCTCTACAGCGAGCAGGCCATCGACACCACGATGAAGGAGCTGGGCAAGCGCGCCGATCCGCTGCAGGCGGCCGGCGTGGTCACCGACACGCACGACGGCAGCGTGCTGGCCGTGGTGGGCAGCAGGATCCCCGGCGACCAGGGCTTCAACCGCGCGCTGGATTCGCAGCGGCCGATCGGCTCCACCATCAAGCCCTTCGTCTACCTGGTGGCGCTGACCAACCCCTCGCGCTGGAACCTCGCCACCGCGCTGGACGACGGCCCGATCAGCATGCCGCAACCGAACGGCACGCTGTGGACGCCGCACAACGACGACAACCAGAGCCACGGCATGGTGCCGATGGTCGATGCGCTGGCCAAGTCGTGGAACCTCGCCAGCATCCGCCTCGGCCTCGCGGTGGGCCTGCCGCGGATCCGCGCGTTCCTGGAATCCTTCGGGCTCACCGACGTCAACCCCAGCCCCTCGCTGCTGATCGGCGCGCTGGACCTGTCGCCGCTGCAGGTGGCGCAGCTGTACGAGTACATCGCCTCCGACGGCCACGCGCTGCCGCTGCTGGCGGTGCGCGGCGTGGTGGACGGCAACGGCCGCACCGTCAAGCGCTACGAGGTGCAGAGCGGCAAGGGCGAATACCAGGAGGCGGTGCGCCTGGTGACCTGGGCGATGCAGCAGGTCGCCACCTACGGCACGGCGAGCTCCCTCGGCAGTTCCAGCCTTGCCTCGCTGCACGTCGCCGGCAAGACCGGCACCAGCAACGACCTGCGCGACAGCTGGTTCGCCGGCTTCACCGGCGATCGCCTCGGCGTGTTCTGGGTGGGCCGCGACGACAACAAGCCCGCCCACCTGTTCGGCGCCACCGGCGCGCTGCGCGTGTGGCGCAACCTGTTCACCAAGCTGCCCAGCCAGCCGCTGTCCGCCATGCCGGGCGACGGCCTGCAGATGGCCTGGATCAATCCCGCCGACGGCAAGCCCACCGAGCCGCAATGTTCGGGCGCGATGCAGGTGCCGGTGGTGACCGGCTCGCTGTCCGGAGACGTCGAAGGCTGCGGTTTCTGGCAGAGCCTGTTCGGCGGCAACCCGGCGGCCTCGTCCAGCAGCGCCGGTGCGGCCAGCCCGGGTGTGGCGCCCGCCGTCGTCCAGCCCCCTCCCAGCGGAAACTGAGCATGTCCCTCGTTCGTCGATTCCTGCGTGCGTGGCCGCTGCCGTTGTTGGCGGCGGCCTTGTTGGCGGCCTGCACCACGCCGGCGCCGGTCGAGGCGCCGAAACGCCCCGCGCTGGCGCCTGCCAGCATGGTTGCGGCGATCCGCGCCGCGGGCGAGCGCGAGCAATCCGTGATCGCGGTGCAGCCGCTGGCCGATCCCGGCATCAGCGCATGGCAGTCGGCCGCCGAGGCCGACGTGCAGGCCGGCCATTACGATGCCGCCGCGAGCAAGCTCGACCAGGCGCTCAAGCGCAGCCCCGAGTCGCCCGACCTGCTGCAGGATCGCGCCGAGGTGGCGGTGTACCAGCACGACTACGCGCTGGCGCAGAAGCTGGCCCAGCAGTCGTGGACGCTGGGCCCCAAGCTCGGTCCGCTGTGCGCACGCAACTGGGAAACCCTTGCCCAGCTGCGCCGGGAAGCCGGCGACGCCGCCGGCGCCGCCACCGCGCAGAAGTGGGTGGCGAAGTGCCACGTGCAGGGCGTGAACCGGTACTGAGCACCCCATGAGCCTGGACATGATGGGCATGATCCCGGCGCAGGCACGCACCGAGCGCGTGATGGCTTCGACCGTCGCAGGAGCGGCTGCAGGAGCGGCTTCAGCCGCGATTCGTCCGCCCGGTCGCGGCTGGTGAAGCCGCTCCCACGGCGATGATCGATTCCGACGACACGCGGCCCGACCGCGTCGATGCGCTGCTGGGCCCCGACGGCCCGTTCGCGCGCGAGCTGCCGAACTTCGCGCCGCGCGCCGCGCAGCAGGCGATGGCGGCGGCGGTGGCGCAGGCCATCGCCAGTCGCGAGACGCTGATCGCCGAGGCCGGCACCGGCACCGGCAAGACCTATGCCTACCTGGTGCCGGCGCTGCGCTCGGGCGAGCGGGTGATCGTCTCCACCGGCACCAAGGCGCTGCAGGACCAGCTGTATTTCCGCGACCTGCCGAAAGTGGTTTCCGTGCTCGGCGCGCGGCTGAAGACGGCGCTGCTGAAGGGGCGCGCGAATTACCTGTGCCTGTACCGCCTCGACCAGACCGTGCGCGAGGGCGCGACGTTCGACCAGGCGCAGGCGGCGCAGCTGGCGACGATCCGCGCCTGGTCCGCGCGCACGCGCCGCGGCGACCGCATGGAGCTGGCCGAGGTGCCGGAGGAGTCGCCGCTGTGGCCGCGCGTCACCTCCACGCCGGAGAACTGCCTGGGCGTGGAGTGCCCGTTCTACGACGACTGCCACGTGGTGAAGGCGCGCCGCGAGGCGCAGGAGGCGCAACTGGTGGTGGTCAACCATCACCTGCTGTTCGCCGACCTCGCGCTGAAGCAGGAGGGCTTCGGCGAGATCCTGCCCGGTGCGGCGGCCTTCATCCTCGACGAGGCGCACCAGGTTCCCGAGCTGGCCGGGCAGTTCTTCTCGCAGAGCGTGAGCGCGCGCCAGCTCGGCGAGCTGGCGCAGGATGCCCTGCGCGAATGCAGCGGCGTCACCGGTGCGATCGGCCTGCTGCTGGAACCGGTGGAAGCGTTGCAGGATGCGCTGAAGCGCCTGCGTCTCGCGATGGAGCCGCTGCCAGCGCGAGGCGCGTTCGGGCCGCTTGAGGCCGTGGCCGCGGTGCGCGAAGGTCTGCACGAGGTCGGCGAACTGCTGGCCGCGCTCGCCGACCTGCTCGCCTCGCAGGCCGAGCGTTCGCGCGGGCTGGCCAATGCGCACGAGCGCGCGGCGCTGCTGGCCGAGCGGCTGGAGCGCATCGTCGAACAGGCGTCCGAGCGCGACGTGCGCTGGTACGAGCTTTTCCCGCGCGGTTTCGCGCTGTACGCCACGCCGCTCGACCTCGCCGCGCCGCTGCGCGCGATGCGCGAGCGCAGCGAGGCCGCGTGGGTGTTCACCTCGGCCACGCTGTCGGTGGCGGGCAGGTTCGAGCACTTCGCGCGCCAGCTCGGCCTGGACGAGCCGCAGGCGCTGCTGCTGGAAAGCCCGTTCGACTACGCGAAGCAGGCGCTGTGTTACCTGCCCGACGGCCTGCCCGACCCGGCCGCGCGCGACTACACCGAGCGCGTGCTCGACGCCGTGCTGCCGGTGCTGGAGGCCTCGAACGGCCGCGCCTTCCTGCTGTTCACCTCGCACCGCGCGCTGCGCCGCGCCGCCGAACTGCTGGCCGCGCGCGTGCCGTGGCCGCTGTTCGTGCAGGGCACGGCGCCGCGCCACCAGCTGCTGGAGGAATTCCGCCATTCCGGCCACGGCGTGCTGCTCGGCGCGGCCAGTTTCTGGGAAGGCGTGGACGTGGTGGGCGACGCGCTCGGCGTGGTGGTGATCGACAAGCTGCCGTTCGCCGCGCCCGACGATCCGGTGCTGGTGGCGCGGCTGGAGGCGCTGGAACGGCAGGGCATCAATCCGTTCATGGGCTGGCAGGTGCCCGCCGCGGCGATCGCGCTGAAGCAGGGCGCGGGCCGCCTGATCCGCAGCGTCACCGACCGCGGCGTGCTGGTGCTGTGCGATCCGCGCCTAGCCACGAAGAACTACGGCAAGCTGTTCCTCGCCAGCCTGCCGCCGATGCCGCGCACGCGGGATCTTGGCGATGTGCAGGCGTTCTTCGCCTGAGAGCCCCTCTCCCGCTTGCGGGAGAGGGGAGTAGATCCGTGCCCGGATTCGAGAAGCCAGCCGCATGAACCGCGAACCCGACCTGCGCACCGACCCCGCGCTGCTGCCCGTGCTGGACGAGCTGCGCCGGCGCGAGCCGATCTTCCATCGCCCGGAATTCGGCATGACCCGCGCCGATCACCTCGCGATGACGGCGGAGGATTTCCGGGAAGTGGGCGCTTCCGGCAACCGCTACAGCCGTGAATACGTGCTCGACGCACTCGACGACCGCCGCCGCAATCCGCAACCCGATCCGTGGGAAACCGGCGATTTCTATTGCCGCCGGCTCGCCGACGCGGTCTACCTGCTCACCTACACCCTGCGCCAGGGTGCGCGCGTGACGCGCCGTGCCACGATCTGGCGGCGCGATGCGGACGGCTGGAAGATCGTGTTCCATCAAGGCACGATGGTGGCTGACGCGCCACCGGCTGCCTCGCCATGATCATTTCCTCCGCCCTCGATTACCGCGCGGCCGCGCAACGCCGGCTGCCGCCGTTCCTGTTCCACTACATCGACGGCGGCGCGTATGACGAGCAGACCCTGCGCCGCAATGTCGACGACCTGCGCGGCCTCGCGCTGCGCCAGCGCGTGCTCGGGGAAGTCGGCGAAGTCGATCTTTCCACCGAACTGTTCGGCGAGCCGCTGAGCCTGCCCGTGGCGCTGGCCCCGGTGGGCCTCACCGGCATGTATGCGCGGCGCGGCGAGGTGCAGGCGGCGCGGGCGGCGGCGACGAAGGGCGTGCCGTTCACCCTGTCCACGGTGTCGGTGTGCCCGATCGAGGAAGTGCAGGCGCAGGTGCCGCGGCCGATCTGGTTCCAGCTCTACGTGCTGCGCGACCGCGCCTTCATGAAGAACGCGCTGGAGCGCGCCTGGGCCGCCGGCGTGCGCACCCTGGTGTTCACCGTGGACATGCCGGTGCCTGGCGCGCGCTACCGCGATGCGCATTCGGGCATGTCCGGCCCGCATGCCGCGTTGCGCCGCGTGTGGCAGGCGATGTGCCATCCACGCTGGTCGTGGGACGTGGGCCTGCTGGGCCGGCCGCACGACCTCGGCAACGTGTCGGCCTACCTCGGCCACCGCATCGGGCTGCAGGACTACATCGGCTGGCTGGGCAAGAACTTCGACCCGTCCATCGGCTGGCGCGACCTGGAATGGATACGCGAATCCTGGAAGGGCGCGATGCTGATCAAGGGCATCCTCGATCCGCAGGACGCGAGGGAGGCGGTGCGCTTCGGCGCCGACGGCATCGTGGTGTCGAACCACGGCGGGCGCCAGCTGGATGGCGTGCTGTCGTCCGCGCGCGCCCTGCCGGCGATCGCCGACGCGGTGCAGGGCGAGCTGAAGATCCTCGCCGATTCCGGCGTGCGCAGCGGCCTCGACGTGGTGCGCATGCTGGCGCTGGGCGCCGACGGCGTGCTGCTCGGCCGCGCCTTCGTCTATGCGCTGGCGGCGCAGGGCGAGCAGGGCGTCGCCCACCTGCTGGACCTGGTCGCCAGCGAGATGCGCGTGGCGATGACGCTGACGGGCGCGAAGTCGCTGGCCGGCATTTCGCGCGACAGCCTGGCCGCCGCGTAAAAGCCACGTTCCGTCCCGCGCAGGGCCTGCATCCGCCTGCGGGCGTGCTCCTCGTGCTGCTGTGATCCCTGCTCCGGCAACGAGGGGAAATGGCCATGGTCGGCGATTGGAGAAAGCGCTTGTCCGTCGTGACATGCGAAGGCCCGGCACAGCGCGGCGGCATGACACGCATGGCCTGCGGCTATCATGGGCCGGCCATGAACCTGCTCGCCCTCGAAACCGCCACCGAAGCCTGCTCCGTCGCCCTGGTCCACGGCGACGAAGTGATCGCCCGCAGCGAACTCGCGCCGCGCCGCCACGCCGAACGCGTGCTGCCGATGGCCGACGAACTGCTGGCCGAGGCGGGGCTGGGCAAGCACGCGCTGGATGCCATCGCCGTGGGCCGCGGCCCCGGCGCGTTCACCGGCGTGCGCCTCGCGGTGTCGCTGGCGCAGGGCATGGCGCTGGCGCTGGACCTGCCCGTGGTCACCGTCTCCTCGCTCGCGGCGCTGGCGCTGGAGGCACCGGACGACGGCGAGACCGACACCGCCATCCTCGCCGTGATCGACGCGCGCATGGGCGAGATCTACGCGGCCTGCTATCGCCGCGATGGCGAAGGTGGCCTGGTCGCGCTCGACGACGAACGCGTCTGCACCGCCGAGGCGCTGCGTCTGCCCGAAGCGAACGCCTGGCAGGTGGTGGGCAGCGGCTGGGCCACCTACGAAGCCGCGTTGCGCGAATGCCTCGGCGGGGAGCCGCGTTACGCCGACGGTGCCCGCTATCCGCAGGCCCTGCACGTGGCCGAACTTGCAGCACGCGAATTCAAGGCTGGCCGTGCGCAGGCGCCGGAACTCGCGTTGCCAGTCTATCTGCGCGACAAGGTGGCATTGACGCTGGTGGAGCAGGGGAAGGCTTGATCGTTTGTCTGCTTGCGACCCGAAGCGGACAATGCTTGAGACGTTCATTACATGTTGGATTGACTTAGTTCGCGCGCTCAGCGGTTCTGCAGCGCTTCTATTGCTCCGTCCAATGCGGTGATTGATTCGACTATCGTGCGCACAGTTGCGCGGTCAAATTCATGGTCCCGCTGGGCGTCGTGTACGCCGCTATTGAGGTAGCCCCACTCGATGCTGGCGCCGTTGACATTGAGCAGTGTAGTGAGAGCGGCGACCGCCTCTGGCGCACCAACGTGCTGTGCCGCCACCCGATCGACCGCTAATCGCAACTTGGTGCATTTGTTGTTCAATTCCCAAGGCGAGCGGGGCCCACCCAGCTTGATGTCGATCCGACCGTCCGCCCGCCGGCCCAACCAAGTCCAGAGGCGATCCGTCAGGCTCTCCAGCGCTGGCCGGGCCTGACGGAGGGCCTCGCGCTTTTCGTCGGCCGCCAATGCCTGCTGAGCCAGCAGAACGTAATTCTTCGTCGGCGGATTGCTATCGACCCGCAATTCATGCTCCCCCTGATGCGGGAGGAACTTGTAGCGTTTGACGGCAGCAGCACGCCGGGCGCCCAACTCCTGCTGGATGCGATGCAGAAATTCCTCGGCGTGCGAGGTGAGGATGACCTGCTTGCCGTCGAGCAAACCGTCCTCAAAGAAGGTGCGCCAGATACCATCGCGGTGGTCGTCGTCGATCGCGTTGACGACGTCATCGAAGATGACCACAGGGCAGCCCTGCGCAATGTTCTTGGCGAGCAGAATCGCCAGGCCCAGGCATTTGATGTGCCCTTCGCTGAAGACGACCAGCGCGTCGTAGCGCACGCCCGGCTCACCGGCGAACTCCACCTCGATCTTGCCGTTCTCCGCCACCGACAACCACAGCGCGTGCAGCAGATCGCCGGGCGGATCGGCCCTGTTGAATGCGTTGTACAGATGGCGGGCCTGTTCTCCAAGCCCCTGCAGTAGCACACCCGGCAGAGCGGTTAGGTAGGCTTGGATCTCGGGTAGGAAGCCGTCGTAGGCGGCCTTGACCCGCTGATGGTGCGCCACCACCGGTACTTCGGCTGCGACGGCCTGGATCAGATCGCGGTTCGCCTCGTCGAACTGGGCTACGGTCTGGCGGGCGGCAGCCAGGTCCTGACCGGCCGCCGTGCGCATGGTCCGCAGCCGTTCGATCTCCAGCTGATACTGCTGCAGGCGATCCCGCTCCTGGGCCAGCGTGCCGCGCTGGGCATGCACGTCACGAGCCTTCGCGTCGAAGCCTTCGATAATCTCGGCGACCCTCAGCAGGGCTTGCCAGGCGCGCTGGTCCTCATCGGCCCACGCGCCGAGCCAGTTGCCCGCAGCCGTGGGAGGCAGCAGCGGCAGGCCCGCGGCCTGCGATTCGGCAGGACAGGCGACCGCAGCCGCCGCCAACACGCGGCGCATCTCGTCCCAAAGCGCTCGGACCGCCTCGTTCAACTGTGTCCGAAGCTCGGCCTCCTGCTGTTGGAGGGCGGCCAGTTGCGCGAGCTGCTCCAAGCCCGTTCGTGCTCTGGCGAATGGATCCTGCGCCACCACGGCCAGTCCGGTTCCACATGCGGGGCAAGCGATCGCACCGTCGGCCAGGGCTAGCACGGCTTCGTAGAGCTTCGCGTACGACACTTCGCCGGCGCGGGCCGCGAGTTGCGCGGAAGACGCCTGCCACAGTCCCTGGACGCGGTAGGCCTCTGCCAGCAAAGTCTGCAGGCGGGCTCGGGTCACCTCGTGAATGGTAGGTGGGTTGGCGTCCAACTGTGCCTGGACATACGGTAGCCGCCCCTGCTGCTTCGGTGTCCCTAGCAGCCAGTCCACACAGGCCTGGTATGTCGCGCCAGGCGACATGCGCTGCGCCAAGGCTTGCTCCTGGCCCTCGACCGCCGCGATCTTTTGCGGGTAGGCGGCGATCGTCTGCTCGGAGTTCGCCAACTGCAGGCGACTCTGTGCCAACTGCGCCGCCTGGACGCCGGCAAGCATCAGGTCCTGATCGAGCGAGGGGTTGAAGCCGCGCACGAACTCACTGAACTGGTCCACGCCAAATAGGGTTGCGATGAGCTGACGCTGATCGCCCGGGGTCCGCGCGGCGATGCGGGCGAAGTCGTCGAGGCGGTTCTTCTCGATGAAGCAGAAGCGGTATTCGACTTCGTCGGGTTGGACGGTCTGCACATCGTCTGCCGCCTTGGACGACAGGACGGGCGCTATGTGGCGGCGCAGGCGAACATTGTTGCAGTAGGTCCGCTGGTCCACCCGCTTGGCCTGCGCTTCGCTGATCGAACCGAGCATCGCCACTTCCAAAGCCTCGCAGAAGCTGCTCTTGCCGGTGCCGTTGGCACCGTAGACCAGGGTGATGTCATGGCTGAGGTCGAACGTCTCCTGCCGCATGAATCCGCGAAACGGTCCAACTTCGAGCTGGTGCAGTCTCCCGAGCGCCGGCCCAGGCTCGGGGCCGCGAGCGTCTCCGTCGTAGGCGACAGGCATCTGCGCCAGATGCGCGATGGCCAGCGGCGCCAAGCGCGTGGATCGCCCGCGGCGCGCAGCACCAACCTCGGCCAATGGTTGCAGGTGATCGAGCACCAGGTGCGCAAGCCGGCGAACGTCATCATGCACGTGTCGCTGCGTCAAGTGCGCCAGGAAGCGGTGGTACTCCGAAACGATGCTTGCCATGCAGTCCCCTCTACATAGTAAGACGCTCCGAGCGGCGTCCTTGACGGTATTGATCGGCCGCCTGCACCACGGCCGCAGGCGGGTCGTGCTTCCATTCTCGGTTATGGCTTGTGGAAGTTCTCTGCAAAATAGTCGATGACCTGAACCGCCTGCGTCCCCTGGCGGAAGCGCTTTTGCTTATCGAAATCAATCGAGGGCAGCATGTGGATAAGCTGATGATCGGCGTACAGCGCCATTACCTCCCGGGCATCCAGCGTCCCAGTACGTTGTCCCGTGAGCGTGTTCGCTGCTTCGATGGCCGCGCCGATCATCACGTCTGCCAGCTGTACGGCGGGACTGTTCCTAGAGTCGACCTGCGTCACCGACTGGAGCTTGAGCGGAAAAGTGATGCTGGCGATTTCCGACTGGCGGAACGTGACCACGTCCTTGTGGCGGATGTAGCGCTGCAGCAAGTCGTGATAGGCGAGCAGATTCTTCGACTGGTCGTGCTCGACCCAATAGGGACCTTCGGCCATGGTCTCCATCCGGCTAACCAGGGATTGCAGCACCACCAAGGCAGCATCCGTACTGACGCCGGGCGTGGCGATCGCTCGCAGGCACTCGGGGGCAGCGAACTGCGCCAAGGGTCCCAGCGCTTCCGGTAATTCCTGCCAGCGCGAGGCGCGCGCGGCCTCGACCAGATCGGCGAGCGCCGCCGGACTCTTCTCCTTCACCGCTCGCTGGAAGCTCGCCAGCAAGCGGTCGAGAGCACCTTGACCGAGGAGCGTCGGCCCCACCGTGTATAGCAGGGACGCCAGCGAGTAATTCTGCCCGTCCTGATAGAAGTCCATTCCACGGTCGTAATAGAACGGCTCTACGCCATAGTCTAGGAACATCAGCAGCAGCAGGAAGCGCTTGTCGCAGACGTAAGTCACGCACTTGTAGTGGCTCAGCAAATCGCGTTGCAACGCCATCAGGCGGGGGTGGTTGGCCGGCCGCCGCGCCAGGGCCCGGTACTTGAGCTCGTCCGCCTGCTGCGTGGGAAAGTGTTCCCGGATCAGGCGCCTAGCTTCGTCATCGTCGATGGCGATGGCTGTCGCACCTTGGAACCGCTGCTCCGGGTTTAGCAAATCGAAGCCTGTGTAGCCGCTTTCGTCGATTCGGAAGCATTCCACTTTCAGTGCCTCCGTAGAGAGAGAAAGATTCAGGAAATGATACGGCTAGTACAGGCCTGGGATATGGCGCGATGTCCGCTCCTGGCCGAAAGCAGCCGCTTTGAATAGTGGCCCTGTTCAAATCATCCTTGATCCAATCATGGGCAGCGCGACCTCAAAGCCGCCCGATCAGCAACTGCACCGCCAAACTGCTCACCGACACCGCCGCCCACACCCCCAGCCCCAGCAGGATCGGCCGTGCGCCGCTGGCGACCATCTTGCGCAGGTTGGCGGAAAGGCCGATCGCGGTGAGCGCCACGATGATGAGGAATTCGGCCGCGGCATGCAGCGCGGGCAGGATCGCGGCGGGGATCAGGCCCGTGGTGCGCGCCGCCGAGGCCACCAGGAACCACAGGATGAACCACGGGAAGATGCGGCGCAGGCTGAAGTCGGTGCTGCCCTTCTTCTTTTCGCGCGCCGCCACCGCGAAGGCCAGGATCAGGCAGATCGGGATGATGAGCGTGGCGCGGGTGAGCTTGACGATGGTGGCGTAGTCGCCCGCCGCGTGGCTGTAGCTGTAGCCGGCGGCCACCACCGAGGAGGTGTCGTTGATCGCGGTGCCGGCCCACAGGCCGAAGCCGAGGTCGCTGAGGTGCAGCAGGTGGCCGAGCAGCGGGAACAGCAGCACCGCCACCACGTTGAACAGGAAGATGGTGGAGATCGCGAACGCGGTGTCGTGCTCGTCGGGCTTGATGATCGGCGTCACCGCGGCGATCGCCGAGCCGCCGCAGATCGCGGTGCCGACGCCGATCAGGATCTTCAGCTTGTCGTGCACGCCCAGCCAGCGGCCCAGCGCCCACGCGCTGAGGAAGGCCACGGTCAGCGTCACCAGGGTCACCGACAGCGATTCCAGCCCGGTCTTCGCCACCTGGGTGAGGCTGAGGCCGAAGCCCAGCGCGATGATCGACCACTGCAGCACCTGCTTGCCGCCGAACGCGATGCCGGGCGTGAAGCGCGCATCCGGCGAGACGGTGTTGCGTACCGCGATGCCGAGCAGGATGCCGATCACCGGGCCGCCGATCAGCGGCAGCAGCCGGCCCAGCCACCACGCGAGCAGCGCGATCGCGACGGCGAGCAGCAACCCGGGTGCGCGGCTGCGCAGGGTGGGGCGGGCGAGGGCGGTGGCGAGCGGGGTATTCATGGGGCGACGCATGGCGGGGGATGCGCCATTGTCCTCGCCGCCGTCGATCAGCAAAACTTGGAAAATCTGATCGTTCGTATAAGATCGAATGATGAACAACATCAGCCCGCGCCAGCTCGAGGTGTTCGTGCAGATCGCGCTGCTGGGCAGCGTGCGCGCCGCGGCCGAGCGGCTGTACCTGACCCAGCCGGCCGCCAGCATGGCGCTGGCCGAGCTGGAGCGGCAGCTCGATGCGCCGCTGTTCGCCCGCGAGCGCGGCCGGCTGCGGCTCAACCCGCGCGGCCGCGAGCTGCTGCCGCTGGCGCAGGAGCTGCTGGAGCGCCACGCCGAGTTCGGCCGGCGCGGCCGCGAGGACGGCGCGGCGCTCAGCGGCGAATTGCGCATCGGCGCCAGCAACACGGTGGGCAACTATCGCGTGGGCGAATTGCTGGGCGCGTTCGTGCGCGCGCAGCCGCAGGTGGCGATCCGCCTGCGCGTGGCGAACACCGACGCGATCGCCGCGGCGATGCTCGACCACAGCCTCGACCTCGGTTGCGTGGAAGGACCGGTGACGCACCCGCAGCTGGAGGTGCGCCCGTGGCGCGACGACCTGCTGGTGGTGTGCGCGCCGCCCGACCACCCGCTGGCGCGCAAGCGCGGCCTCAAGCCCGCCGATTTCGCCGGTGCACGCTGGGTGATGCGCGAGCCGGGCTCGGCCACCCGCGCCACCAGCGAGCGCGTGCTGTCGCAGCTGCCGCCCGGCGAGACCGTGCTGGAGCTGGACCAGATCGAGGCGATCAAGCAGGCGGTGGTCGCCGGCCTGGGCATCGCCTGCCTGCCGCAGGTGGCGGTCACCGACGCGCTGGCCACCGGCCGCCTCAAGGCATTGAGGACGCCGTTCCTCGACCTGCGCCGCAAGCTGTCCATGCTGATCCACCGCCAGAAATACCGCGGCGCGCTGCTGGATGCGTTCATCGCCCAGGCCGGCCTCGGCCGCTGAGCAGCGCCGCCGCGCGTCCGCGTCAGTCGTCGTCGCTGCCCAGGTCGAGCAGGTGCGCGGGCAGGCCGGTGCGGGCGCCCCAGTAGTAGATGACGAGGCCAGCCAGGGCGACGGCCGCGGTATCCCAGGGATGGCCGATGATGCCGCGGCCACCGAAGGTGCCCAGCCAGGACAGTGCGATGAGCAGCGCGTAGTAGGCGATCAGCCACGACGACGAATACACCTCCTGGCGCAGCCTGGCGCGACCGGCGGCCGAGGGCAGCCTGCACAGCACGTAGACCGCGAACAGCACGATCTGCAGTCCCAGCAGCCACGACACCGTCTGCCAGCCCGACCAGTACACGATCAGCGTGGCGATCACGAACGAGGCCGGGCCGAGTACGCCGAAGCCGCGTACGCGGAACGGCCGCGGCAACTGCGGCGCGCTGCGGCGCAGTGCCGCCACGGTGATCGGCGCCACGGCGTAGCTCAGCACCAGGGCCGCCGAGACCACGCTGATCAGCGCCTCCCACGAAGGGAACGGCAAGGTCCAGAAGATCGACAACGCGAAGCTCAGCCAGAGCGCGGGGCGCGGAATGCCGGACTTGCCGTCGATGCGGGTGAACACCTTGAAGAACGAACCGCTGCGCGCCCAGCCGTAGACCACCCGGGGCGTGGCGTTCATGTAGATGTTGCCGGTGCCGCTGGGCGAGATCACCGCGTCGCAGACCACCAGCGCGGCCAGCCAGCCGATGCCCAGGGTCAGCGCGATGTCGTGGTAGGGCAGCGAAAACATCGTGCCAATGCCGCCCCAGCCCTGCGCCAGCAGGCGGGTGGGGATGCCGCCCAGGAAGGCGGCCTGCAGCAGCAGGTAGATCACGGTGGACAGCAGCACCGAGAGGATCAGCGCGATCGGGATCGTGCGTTGCGGATGGCGGACCTCGCTGGCGACCGAGATGATCGGCGTCAGCCCGAGGTAGGCGAAGATGATGCCGCCGGCGGAAACCGCCCCTTCCACGCCGCTGAAGCCGTTCGGGGCGAAGCCGTGCACGCTCATGTTCCGCGGCTGGAAGTGCGCCAGCAGCACGATGACCACCAGCAGCGGCACCACGAACTTGAAGATGCTGATGAGGTTGTTGGCCTTGGCGAAGGTCTTCACGCTGAAGTAGTTCAGCGCGAAGAACAGCGTCAGCAGCGCGAGCTGCACCAGCCAGCCCGGCACGGTGGGGTCGCCCGCCGCGTCGCGGCTCAGCGCGGGGAACCAGGCCGCGGCGTATTGGCGGCAGGCCACCGTCTCGATCGCGATCAGGCTGGAAAACGCGATCAGGGTGATGAAACCCATCAGCGAGCCCAGCAGCAGCCCGTGCGAATACTCCGGATAGCGCACCACGCCGCCGGCGCGGGGCAGCGCGGCGCCCAGCTCGCAGTAGACGATGCCGAGCAGCAGCACGGCCGCGCCGCCGATCAGCCAGGACAGCATGCCGGCGGGCCCGGCGATGGCCGCGACATGGCTGGCCGAGAACAGCCAGCCGGAACCGAAGATCGCGCCCAGGCCGATGAAGGTCAGGTCGGTGAGGCTGAGCTGGCGATGGAATTTTCCCGTCGATGGCATGCGGTGTGCTCAGGCGGCTTGGGAAGGATGATGCGGGCTTCGTCAGGGCGACTTGCAGTCGCAGTGCTTCTCGTCGGCGTAGGGGGACTTGCCGCCGCCGGCGATGAAGCGGTCGATGCGCGCGTCGAGTACCGGCAGCGGCACCGACCCGGTGGACAGCACCGCGTCATGGAAGGCGCGGATGTCGAACTTCGCGCCCAGCGCCTGCTTGGCACGCGCGCGGTCCTGGCGGATGGCCATCTCGCCCAGGTAGTAGGACAGCGCCTGCGCCGGCCACGCGATATAGCGGTCCACCTCGGTCTCGATCTCGTGGTCGGCCAGCGCGGTGTTCTCGCGCAGGTAGTCCTGCGCCTGCTTGCGCGTCCAGTGCAGGTGGTGGATGCCGGTGTCCACCACCAGCCGCGCCGCGCGCCAGGCCTGGTAGCTCAGGTAGCCGAACTGCTCGTAGGGCGTGTGGTAGATGCCCATTTCCTGGCCCAGGTATTCGCAGTACAGCGCCCAGCCCTCGCCGTAGGCGGAGATGTACGCATAGCGGCGGAAGTCCGGCAGGCCCTGCATCTCCGCCGCCAGCGGCATCTGCAGCGCGTGGCCGGGCGAGGATTCGTGCAGGGTCAGCGCGGGCAGCGAATACAGGGGGCGCGCGGGCAGGTTGTAGGTGTTGACCAGGTAGATGCCCGGGCCGCCGCGGCCGCCGGTATAGATCGGCGCCAGGTCGGCCGGCACCGGTTCGATCGCGAAGCGGCGGCGCGGCAGGCGGCCGATGTAGTCGCCGACCTTGCCGTCCACTTCCTTGGCGATCCAGGCGGCATCCTTCAGCAGCTCGTCGGGAGTTTTCGCATAGAAGCGCGGGTCGGTGCGCAGGAAATGCAGGAACTCGGCGAAGCTGCCCTTGAAGCCGGTCTGCCTGATCGTGTCCAGCATCTGCCGGTGGATGATCGCCATCTGCGCGAGGCCGAGCCGGTGGATGGCGTCCGGGCTCATGTCCAGCGTGGTGTATTCGCGGATCTGCGCCTGGTAGAAGGCCTTGCCGTCGGGCAGGTCCTCGGCGGCGATGCCGGTGCGTGCCTCGGGGATGTATTCGTCCTGCATGAAGCGGAGCAGCTTCGCGTAGGCGGGGATCACCGCATCCCTGATCGCCGCGAGTGCCTCGGCGCGCAGCCTGGCCTGCCCGGCGGCCGGGATGCTCGCCGGCATGTGCTTGAACGGGGTGTAGAAGAGATTGCTCTCGCCGGGCGCGTCGATCACTTCGCTGATCGACTGCGTGCGCCCCTGCAGCACCACTTTCGGCTGGCTGAAACCGCGCGCCAGGCCCAGCCGCATATTGTCGGTTTCCTCGCCGAAATAGCGCGGGATGTCGCGCAGCTTGCCGATGTAGTCCCGGTATTCCTGCGGCGTGGCGTAGGTCGCGCGGGCGGTGAAGCCCAGGTCGCTCCAGAAGCCCGAGTCGCTGTTGAACGGCATTTCCCAGGTGCGGAAATGCTGGTCGGCGAGCAGGGTTTCGATCTGGAAGCGGTAGACCGCGTAGTCGACCGCGCCTTCGCCGTGCAGCTCGGCCGGCTTGATCGCGTCGAGCTTCTTCAGCACGCCGGCCCAGTAGTGCTCGCGCATCGCCTGGGTGGCGGCATCGACCCTGGGCAGGTGGTCGGAAGGCGCGCCCTGGCTGTCCTCGTCGTCCAGGCCCCGGAACTGGTCCTGGCGCCACGTCCATTCCTGCGTGTAGATCGCGCGGAAGCGGGAGGCGGCATCGTCGGCACGCGCCTGCGCCGTCGTGGCGGCCAGGCAGACGGCGCATCCCAGGCTGGCGAACAGCTTGTTCATGAGCGGGAGGCCCCGGTGGCGATGGCGTGGCGTCGCGGGAGACGGCGCCTGCACCTGCGCGGGGTCGAGGCCGCCGATCTGCCGGGCCGGCATCATGCGGCCGGCGTCCGGGCATCGACATCGTCGACGCACCAGCGGCCGTCGATCTGCCGCGCCACGCCGCCGGGGTTGCGGTCGCGCAGTTCCGGCGGCAGTTGCGGGTCCGCCACGTGGTCGTAGCAGTGCAGTGCGGTGAAGCGCTGGATCGCCGCCGGCATGCCGACCGCGGTGAAGCCGGGGTGGCCGGTGCTGGGGTAGGGGCCGCCGTGGTTCATCGCCGGACTCACCGCCACGCCGGTGGGCATGCGGTTGCCGATCAGCCGGCCCACGCGCGGGCGCAGCGCGGCGGAGACCTGGGCCCAGGCGGCCGCATCGCTGCCGTCGGTGGCGCTGTACAGGGTGCCGGTGAGGTTGCCTTCGAGCGCGGCCGCCACCGCTGCCATCTGCGCGACATCGTCGGCGCGCAGCAGCAGGCCGACCGGGCCGAACGCCTCGGTCTGCAACACCTGCGGCGCGCGCAGGAAGCGCGCGGCATCCGCCTGCAGCAGGGCGGGCTGGTAGCGATGGCCCGGACCCGCCGCGTTGCCGCCGGTCAGCAGTTCGGCACCGGCCTCGCGCAGGATGTCCACGTTGCGCTGCAGGTGCTCCAGCACGCCGCGCGAGAACAGCACGCCCGCGGCGGCGGTGCTGAAATGCGCCGTGGCGGCGGCGACGAAGGCATCGCCGTCGGCATTGCGCGGCACCACCACCACGCCGGGATTGGTGCAGAACTGGCCGCTGCCCATCGTGCACGAGTTGAAGAATTCCTGCGCCAACGCGTCGCCGCGTTCGGCCAGGGCGCCGGGCAGCAGGAACACCGGGTTGACGCTGGACAGCTCCAGGTAGGCCGGCACGCCGGCCGCGTCGGCGGCGGCTTTCAGCGCCAGGCCGCCGGCGCGGCTGCCGGTGAAGCCGATCGCGCCCAGCCGCGGATCGCCGGCCAGTTTCAGGCCCAGCGCCGGATCGAACTGGTGGAGCATCTGCACCGCGGCTGCGGGCAGGCCGGCCTCGCGCAGCGCGGCATGGGCCAGCTGCGCCAGCCGCTCGCTGGTCGCCGGGTGCGAGGGATGCGCCTTCGCGATCACCGGATTGCGCGCCGCGATCGCCGAGGCGAAATCGCTGCCGGCGATCGCGTTGAAGGCGAACGGGAAGTTGTTCGGCCCGAACACCAGCACCGGCTTGTGCAGCGGTGC
The DNA here is from genome assembly GCF_040812275.1 of Rhodanobacter geophilus. Classification (NCBI taxonomy): domain Bacteria; kingdom Pseudomonadati; phylum Pseudomonadota; class Gammaproteobacteria; order Lysobacterales; family Rhodanobacteraceae; genus Rhodanobacter; species Rhodanobacter geophilus. The sequence continues at coordinate 77,151 of NZ_JBFOHL010000005.1, forward strand.
GCGGTGCGTGCGCAGGCCCGCCGCGGTGTCGATCACCGGCTGCGTCCAGCTGAAGTCGCGCACGGCGCGCGCGGCCTGGCGCAGCTGGTTGCTGGTGCGCGGCAGCTCCACCTTGGCCAGCCGGGTTTCCGCCGGCAACGCGGTCTCCGCGTGGGCCAGCGCGACCAGCGCTTCCGCGTCGCGCTCGATGCCGTCGGCGTAGGCGTCGAGGAAGGCGGCGATGCGTTCCGGCGGCGTCCGCGCGAGCTCGTCCGCCACCGCGACGGCGGCGGCGATGGCGGCTTCCACGTCGGCCGCGCCATTGACCGGGAACTCCGCGCCGATGGGGTTGCCGGTGGCCGGGTCCTCGGCGCGGAAGGTGGCGAGCAGTTCGCTGGCCGGTCGCCAGCTGCCCGCGATCAGCAGGGGTTGCGCGGCCATCTCAGAGCACCGGCGCATGGGCGATGGCGTGGTCGATCACGCGCAGGGCGGCATCGCGTTCGGCGCCATGCATCACCAGCCGCGGCGCGCGCACGCGTTCGCTGCCCAGGCCGACCTTCGCCTGCACCAGCTTGATCAGCTGCACGAACTTCGGCACGGTGTCCAGCCGCAGCAGCGGCAGGAACCAGGCATACAGCTCGGCCGCCGCGTCCGCGCCGCCGTCGCGCGCCAGCTCGAACAGCTTCACGGATTCCTTCGGATAGGCATTGACCAGGCCGGCGATCCAGCCGCGCGCGCCCATCGCCACGCCTTCGACGATCGCGTCGTCCATGCCCACCAGCAGTTCGAGGCGGTCGCCCAGCAACGCGCGCAGCGCGGCGAAGCGGCGCACGTCGCCGGAGGATTCCTTCACCGCCTGCACGTTCGGGAACTCGTGCGCGAGCTCGGCGATCTGCTCGGGCGTGAAGTCGGTCTTGTAGGCGATCGGGTTGTTGTAGAGCATGCACGGCAGGTCGGTCGCCGCGATCACCGCGCGCAGGTGCGCGCCCATCTCGCGCCAGTCGGTGGAATACACGTAGGGCGGCAGCACCATCAGGCCGGACGCGCCCAGCGCCCTGGCCTCGCGGGCGAGGCGCCGAGCCTCGTCGGTGGACAGCGCGGCGATGCCGGGGATCACCGGCGCGCGGCCGTCCAGCGCCTGCACCAGGGTGCGGATGATCGCCAGCTTTTCGTCGAACGTCAGCGTGGCCGCCTCGCCCAGCGAGCCCAGCGGCACGATGCCCTTGCAGCCGCTGTCGATCAGCGTGCGCGCATGCCTGGCGAGGAAGTCGTGATCGACCTGGCCGTCGGCGCCGAACGGCGTGGTGATGGCGGGAATCACGCCATGCCAGATGGATGCGTTGCTCATGGTCAGCTACCTCGTTATGCGTCGTCAGTAGAAAGGGTGGCATGCCCGGCCAGCGTGGCCAGCCGGGCGGGGAAGACGGGCGGGCGCGTGCCGCCGCGGGGAAAGCGGCCCAGTTCGGCGAGCGCCGTGCCGCAGATGCGGCCCTGGCAGGCGCCCATGCCGCAGCGCGTGGCGAGCCTGGCGGCGCGGGCGTCGTCGAAGCCGGCGAGCGCGCCGAGGCGCACATCTTCGCAGCGGCAGACCAGGGTCGCATCGTCGGCCAGCGTGCGCAGGCGCGGGTCGAGCGCGAAGTGCCGGGCCAGCAGCGCGCCGAAGCGTCGTTCGCGATCGCGTTGCGGCCTCAGGGTGTCGGCGGCCGCGGTATCGCCGCCCGCCATGTGGCCCGCCATCGCGCCTTCGATGCGGGCGACCGCCAGGCCGCCGATGCCGCAGGATTCGCCGGCCGCGTACACATTCGGCACGCTGGTGCGCAGCAGGGCATCGACCTGCACGCGCGGATGGGTATCCGCCTCGTCGAGGACGCAGCCGAGCAGCGCCGCCAGCTCGGTATCCGGCACCAGCCCGTAGCCTGCGGCGAGCAAGTCGCACTCGACGCGCTGCACGCCGCGGGGTGTCTCGATCGCCACGCCGCGCACGGCGCCGTCGCCGACGGCTTCGCGCACGAAGGAGCCGCAGCGGTACGGCACGCTTGCAAGGCGCAGGCGCAAGCCGGCGGCCTGCCAGGCACGGGCCGGCCACCGGTGCAGTTGCCGCGCGAAGGCGCGGACCGCGGCGGCGGGGGCCTGCTCGAAAATGCCCAGCACCTGCGCACCGTGCTTGCGCAAGGTATCCGCCGCCGCCAGCAACAGCGGTCCGCTGCCGGCGATCACGACGCGCTTGCCGGCCACGGGCCAGCCTTGCTTGGCGAGGGCCTGCAGGCCGCCGGCACCGGTCACGCCGGGCAGCGTCCAGCCGGAGAAAGGCAGCAGCAGTTCGCGCGCGCCGGTGGCCAGCACCAGCGCGCCGAACGACAGCAGGCGGGAACCGCGCGGCGTTTCCGCGCGCAGCGCCGGCGACTCCACCGCGACCACGCTGTGCCGCGCCAGCAGTTCGACGCCTTGCAGCGTGTCGATGGCCTGGCGCGCCACGCGCGACGCCGGAAGGCGCACGTCGTGCCGCCAGACCTGTCCCCCGGCCCGCGGTTGCGCGTCGAGCAGGCCCACGTGCGCGCCGTGCGACGCGGCGGCCTGCGCCGCCGCAAGGCCGGCCGGACCCGCGCCCGCCACGAGTACGTCGTAATGCTCACGCATCGGTGACCACCTGCATGCCTTCGCCGGCCGGTGTCATGCAGGCGCGCACGTGGGCCGCGCCATCCACCTGCACGCGGCACTCGAAACACACGCCCATGCCGCACAGCGGCGCGCGCGGCGCACCGTCCACCGCGCGGCGGAAATGCAGCGTGACGCGCGCCACCGCGGCGGCGACGCTGGCGCCGGCGGGCACTTCCACCGGATGGCCGTTCACGGTCAGTCGCACCACGGCGTTCATGCGGCCATCCTCTGCGGCGAGTAGGGCGCGGGATCGATGGCGGGCCGGCGGCCCTGGATCAGGTCGATCATCAGCCCCGCGCTGCCCAGCGCGGTGGTGACGCCCAGGCCTTCGTGGCCGGCGGCCACCCACTGGTCGACGGCGTCGGGCACGGCGCCGAGGTAGGGGCGTCCATCCGGCGTGGTGGGGCGGAAGCCGGTCCAGATGCGCAGCGCCTGCAATTCGCGCAGGCGCGGCACGAAGGCGAAGCTGCGTTCGAGCATGCGCTGCACCATCGATGGCGAGACGCCGGCGTCGCTGGCGTGGAACTCGCGCGAGGAGCCGATCAGGATCTGGCCGGTCGGCCGCGGCTGCACGTTGAACGCCACGCTGCTGTCCGCGTCGCCGTGGGCGCTGTCGGCATAGCCCAGTTCCAGCAACTGGTGGCGGATGAGGCCGGGATAGCGGTCGGTGATGACGAGGTGCCCCTTGCGCGCGCGCATCGGCAGCATCGGCAGCAGGTCGGGCAACGCGCAGCCCGTGGCGACCAGCACGGGGCCGTGCAGGCGCGTGCCGTCGTCGAGCAGCACGCCGCCCCGTTGCAGCGATTGGGCCCGGCGGCCGGCATGAAGCCGGGCGCCGCGCGATTGCGCGCGCCGCACCAGGTGGCCGGCGACGCGCGGCGGATACACCACCGCCTCGCGCGGCACCAGCATGCCGCCCGCCAGTCCCGGCACCAGGGCGGGCTCCAGTTCGTACAGCGTGGCCGCGTCGATCAGCCGGGCGTCGATGCCTGCGACGCCAAGGCGGGCGATGCGCCGGCCGGCGGCGGCAAGCTCGTTGTCGTTGCGCGCCACCCACAGCGTGCCGCAGCGGCTGAATTCGGCTTCCTTCAGGTCGGCGAACGCTTCCCACAGGCGCAGCGAGTAGTGCGCCAGCGCGAGTTCGGCCGGATCGTCGTCCATCGCCACGAGATGGCCCATGGCCGCCGCCGTGGCGCCGCCGCCGATCGGGCCGGGCTCCACGATGGCCACGCGCATGCCCTCCGCGCTGGCGGCATCGGCGCAGCTGGCGCCGACGATGCCGGCACCGACGACGATCAGGTCGAACGTGGCGGCGCCGCCATTCATTCCGCGCCGCTGCCCCAGGCGAAGGCGTCCGCCTCGTCGAACAGCAGCGTGCTGCGCGCCACCACGAAGGCGGTGCCGGTGATCTGCGGACGCACGCCGTGCCCGCCGTGCGTGTAGCGGCCTTCGAACACGCTGCCCAGGATGCCTTCCTGCCTCCAGGTCTCGCCCGGCGCCAGCTTGCCGTCGGCGGCGAGGCAGGCCAGCTTGGCGCTGGTGCCGGTGCCGCAGGGCGAGCGGTCGTAGGCCAGGCCGGGGCACAGCACGAAGTTCCGGCCGTGCAGGCCTTCGACCGGCGATCCGGTGTTGACCTCGATGTGGTCGATCTCGCCGCCTTCCGCGCCGGTGATGCCGTTCGCCTCCAGCGCGTGGCGCACCGCCTCGGTGTAGGTGGTGAGCGCGCGCTGGTGGCGGATCTCCAGCGGCAGCGGCGTGTCGCGGGTGATGAAGAACCAGTTGCCGCCCCAGGCGACGTCGCCGGTGACGCGGCCGTAATCCGGCACGTCGACGCCGACGCCCGCGGCGTGGCGGTAGCTTTCCACGTTGTCGATGGTGACGCGGCCGTCCTCGTGCAGCTCCGCGCCCACGGTGCCCACCGGCGTGTCGATGCGGTGCCGGCCGGGGCCGATGCGGCCCAGGTGCTGCAGCGTGCGCACCACGCCGATGGTGCCGTGGCCGCACATGCCGAGGTAGCCGACGTTGTTGAAGAAGATCACCCCGGTGCAGGCGTCCGTACTTTGCGGCGGCACCAGCAGGGCGCCGACCACGGTGCTGGAACCGCGCGGCTCGCAGGCGATCGCGCTGCGCCAGCGGTCGAAGTCGCGGCGGAAGCGTTCGCGCTGTTCCAGCAGCGAGCCGTTGCCCAGGCCGGGGAAACCGCCGATGACGACACGGGTGGGTTCGCCGCCGGTATGCGAGTCGATCACATCTATCGTAGTCATGCCCTATGCTCGCCCCGCCGCCACCGGACGTCTATGGACACTTGTGGTTCGCGGATGCGGAAATCTGCATACTCCGACCGCGCGCCGGAGCCGGCGACGCACCCGTCCCGGGCATCCGCCGGAGCTGCGCGATGGAAATGAAAATCTCGGCGAACGAACTGGAGGCGCTGTTCGATGCGCTGCCCGACGTGGTGTTCTTCGTGAAGGACACCACGGGTCGCTACACGCACGCCAACCTCACCCTGGTGCGCAGGCTCGGCCTCAAGCGCCGGAAGGACGTGATCGGCCGCAGCGTGACCGAGCTGTTCCCCGCGACCATGGGCGGCTCGTATGCGTCGCAGGACCGGCGCGTGTTGGACGGCGAGGTGATCGAGAACCAGCTCGAGGTGCACATCTTCGCGAACCGTGCGCCGGGCTGGTGCCTGACCTGCAAGCGCCCCCTGCGCCACGGCGACGAGGTCTGCGGGGTGGTCGGCATCTCGCGCGACCTGGGGCAGCCGGACGGCCGCCATCCGACCTACCTGCGCCTGCGCCGCGTGCTGGCCCACCTGCAGGAGCACTACGCGGAAAGCATCCGCGTGGCGACGCTGGCACAGCTGGCCGAGCTCTCGGTGGCGCAGCTCGAACGGCACTTCCGCCGGGTATTCCAGCTCACGCCGCAGCAGGTGCTGACCAAGCTGCGCATCGAGGCGGCGATGCGGCTGCTGCAGGGCGGCGACAGCGTGGCGGCGATCGGGCTGGCCTGCGGCTTCGGCGACCAGAGCTCGTTCGCGCGCCAGTTCAAGGCCACGGTGGGCATGTCGCCGCGCGACTACCGGAACATGATCGCGGCGGCGTGAGCGGGTCGCTTCCCGGGGCCCGTGCCGGCGGGACGCCGGCGCATCGCGATCACTCGCCGAGCTGCGCCAGCAGCGCCGCGACCTGCTCGTGGGTGACCGCGCGCAGCAGGCGGGTGGCGTGGCCGCGCAACGCGGCGTGGTCGAGCGTGGCGAGGCGGTCGCGCACCTGCAGCAGCTGGCCGGGGTGCATGCTGAATTCATTGAGGCCGAGCGCGAGCAGCATCGCGGTGAAGTTGACGTCGCCGCCGATCTCGCCGCACAGGCTCACCGGTTTCTTCGCGCGGCGGCCCGAACTGATCACGTGCGAGAGCAGGCGCAGCATGGCCGGTTGCAGCGGGGTGTAGATGTTGTCCAGCGCATCGTTGCCGCGGTCGGCGGCGAGCACGTACTGGGCGAGGTCGTTGGTGCCGATCGCGAGGAAGTCGGCGTGTTCGAGCAGGGCGCGCACATTGATCGCGGCGGCGGGGACCTCGATCATCGCGCCCAGCGGCAGTTTCTCGGGCAGGTCGATGCTCTCGCGCTTCAGGTCCTGCCGCGCCAGCTTGAACAGCGTGCGCACCGCGATCAGCTCGTCCGGCTGGGTCACCATCGGCACCAGCACGCGCACCGGGCCGTAGCAGGCGGCGCGCAGGATCGCGCGGATCTGCGTGGTGAACACCGCCGGATAGCGCAGCGACAGGCGCACGCCGCGCACGCCCAGCGCGGGGTTGTCCTCGCCGCGCAGCACCAGGCCGGCGGCGTCGGCCTTGTCGGCGCCGAGGTCGAGCGTGCGGATGGTGACGGGCAGGCCGCCCATGCCCAGCACCAGGTCGCGGTAGGCGATGAACTGTTCGTCTTCGGACGGCAGGCCCTTGTGCCGCAGGAACAGGAACTCGGTGCGGTACAGGCCCACGCCGTCGGCGCCGCGGGCACGCGCCAGCGCCACGTCGGCGGGGGTCTCCGCGTTCGCCAGCAGGCGGATATCCACGCCGTCGCGGGTGCGCGTGGCGGCGTTCGCCAGCGTGGCGAGGCGGCGTCCCTCGGCGGCTGCCTCGCGCTGCCACGCGCGGTAGCGGGCGAGGTCCTGCGCGGTGGGATGCACGATCGCCTCGCCGCGCTCGGCGTCGAGCAGGATCAGGTCGTCGTCGTGCAGCAGCGACAGCGCGTCGCGCGCACCGACCAGCATCGGCAGGCCTAGGCTGCGGGCGAGGATCGCGCTGTGCGAGTACGCGCTGCCGGAGCTGGTGACCACGCCGAGCAGGCCGTTGCCGGCGAGCTGGGCCATGTCGGCGGGTGCGATGGTGTCGGCGACCAGGATCTCGCCCACGCGCGCGGCCAGCTTGCGTTCCTCGACGCTGGTCTGGCGCTGCAGCGCGGAGACCACGCGGGCGATCACCTGGTCGATGTCTTCCCTGCGGCTGCGCAGGTAGGGATCGTCCATCGCCTCGAACACCGCGGCCAGCCTGTCGCGCTGTTTCTTCAGCGCGGCGCCGGCGCGGTAGTGGCCGATCTTCACGAGGTCGTCGAGGCCGCGCAGCAGCTCGGCGTCGTCCAGCAGCAGGCTGTGCGCGTCGATGAACTCGTTGACCTCGCGCGCCAGCGCGCCGTGCAGCTTGCCGCGCAGCTCGCGCAGCTCCTGCCGCGCGGTGTCCAGCGCCCGGTGCAGGTGTTCGAGTTCGCCCTCGACTTCGTCCTCGGCCAGCGGCCGGGTATCCACCGCGTAGCGGCTGGGCTGCACCAGCCGCGCACGACCCAATGCCATGCCGCGCGACGCCTGGGTGCCGGGCAGGAGGTGTCTCATGCGGCGGCGCCCCGGAACGGGGAGCGGCGAACCGGGAGCGGGAAATGTGCGGCTGACGCCGGGCGCCGCGTCGGGGTCGGACCAGCGGGGCAGGCGCGAACCCGGGCCATGCCCGATGCGCACAGGTTCCCCGTTCCCCGTTCCCCGTTCCCCGCCTTCATCTCAAGCCCCCTCGTCGAACTTGCGCTCGAACAGCGCCACCACCGCATCCAGCGCCGCCTGTTCGTCCGGGCCATCGGTGCGCACGGTCAGCGGCGTGCCGATGCCGGCGGCGAGCATCATCACGCCCATGATGCTTTGCGCATTCACCTCGCGACCCTTGCTGATCAGCCACACGGTGGATTTGAAACCCTGCACCAGCTGCACCAGTTTCGCCGAGGCGCGGGCGTGCAGGCCCAACTTGTTGGAAACGACGATTTCTTGTTCAAGCATTGGGGCGCACTGACCTGTTCAGCATGGGCGGCATGAAACCTGGAAGGCCCGCAGGCCGCGATGCGCGCCTTGCCAAGGCGGCCAGCCTTGGCCGCGACACGCCCCGCACCCTGCGGGCCTTCCAGGTTTCACCCTGACATTTGGCATTGAATGCGAGGGCCGATTCTGCCTGCCCGCAGCTTTGCGTCGCACCTCCTCGATAGGCAGCCAGCCTACCTTCGTCGGTTCGGCGCAAATCTGCGGGCAGGCAGAGTCGGTGACGCCCATGCTGAACAGGTCAGTGCGCCCCATCAATGAAAATTCCCCCGCGGCCGCCGCTTGCCGCGATCTCGGCCAGTTCGTCCAGCGGTTTTTCCGCGTAGTTGAGCACGCGCAGCAGCATCGGCAGGTTGAGGCCGGAGACGCAGCGCAGGCGCACGCCCAGCGAGCCCAGCGACAGCCCGATGTTGCACGGCGTGGCGCCGTAGAGGTCGGCCAGCACCAGCACGCCTTCGCCCTGGTCGAGCGCGCGCGCATGGCGGGCGGTGAGCGTGCGCATCACGTCGGGGTCGGCCTGCGGCGGCACTTCCACCGCCTCCACCCGCAGCGGCAGCTTCGGCATCACGTGGTGCGCGGCGGAGATCAGCGCCTGGCCGACCGCCTCGTGGGTCATCAGCATCACGCCCACGCTCATGGCCGTGTCCCCGCCCGCCTGCATGCAATGGCCATGGCGTCAGTCCAGCTCGCGGTGGAAGGTAAGCACGCTCTCGCGCGTTTCGCGGTAGTGCGCGGCGAGCTGCTCGACCAGGTAGACCGAGCGATGCCGGCCGCCGGTGCAGCCGATCGCGACGGTGACGTAGCTGCGGTCGTCCTGTTCGAAGCGCGGCAGCCAGGCGTCGAGCCAGCGCGTGGTGTCGGCCAGGTATTCGGCGACCAGCGGCTCGCTGTCCAGGTATTCGCGCACCGGCGCGTCTTTGCCGGAGAGCGGGCGCAGCCGCGGTTGCCAGTGCGGGTTGGGCAGGCAGCGCGCGTCGAACACGAAATCCGAGTCCAGCGGCAGGCCGCGCTTGAACGCGAAGGACTGGAACATCAGCGTCATGCCTTCGGTGGCCTGCGCGTAGCCGGTGGCGACCAGCCGGCGCAGCTGGTGCACGTTGAGCTCGCTGGAGTCGATCACCTTCTCGGCGATCGCCATCAGCGGGCGCAGCAGGTGGCGTTCCTCGGCGATCGCGTCGGCCAGCGACATGCCGCGCGTGGCCAGCGGGTGGCGGCGGCGGGTTTCCGAATAGCGCTTGACCAGCACCTCGTCGCGGCAGTCGAGGAAGATCAGGTGCAGTTGCACGCCGGTGGCGGCCAGCGCGGAGAGCACCTCGGGCAGGTGCTCGAAGTCGGCGCCGCGGTTGCGCACGTCCACGCCCACCGCGATGCGCCGGCGCCGGCCGGCGCCATGGCTCACCGCGTCCACCAGCTGCGGCAGCAGCGAGGGCGGCAGGTTGTCGACGCAATAGAAGTCCAGGTCTTCCAGCGCGCGCAGCGCCACCGTCTTGCCACCGCCGGACACGCCGGTGAGCACGATCAGATGGGTCTCGTGCGGGTTGGTGAACGGGCTGGTCTGCGGGATTTCGTCGTTCATGGGGTCACCATGGCGGCAGTCGGCGCAACTGGTGCGCCTGGCGGTCGATGAAGGTCTGCGCGGGGTCGATGCCCTTGCTCTTCAGCGCGTGGCTGCGTACCGCCGCCTCGACCAGCACGGCGATGTTGCGGCCGGGAGCCACCGGTATCGTGATCATCGGCACCCTGACGTCGAACACCTCGCGGTGGCCGATGTCGCCGGTGAGGCGGGTCAGCGCGTCGATGTCCTCGCCCTCGCGCAGCGGTTTCAGGTGGATCACCAGGCGCAGGTACTTGGACGGCTTCACCGACATGTGGCCGAACATCTCGCGCACGTTGAGCACGCCCAGGCCGCGCACCTCCAGCAGGTCCTGCAGCAGTTCGGGGCAACTGCCGTCGATCACGTCCGGTGCGATCAGGGTGAACTCGGTGGCGTCGTCGGCGACCAGGCGGTGGCCGCGGCTGATCAGTTCCAGCGCCAGCTCGCTCTTGCCGGCGCCGGCCTCGCCGGTGATCAGCACGCCGATCGAGAACACTTCCAGGAACACGCCGTGCAGGGTGGTCTTCGCGGCCAGCTGGCGCGCCAGGTGGTATTGCAGGAAGGTCAGCAGCTCGTGGCCGCGCTTGGAGCTTACCCACAGCGGGGTGTCGGTTTCCTCGGCCACCTCGCGCAGGTCCGGGGGCACCGGCTGGTCCTTGGTGACGATCAGGGCCACCGGCTTGCTGGCGGCGATCTTGTGGATCGCCTCCCAGCGCTGGCGCGAATCGAGTCCATCGAGGAAGTTCAGCTCTTCCGTGCCGATGATCTGGATCTTGTTCGGATAGATGACGTTGAGGTAGCCGATCAGCGAAGGCCGGCGCGCCTGGGCCGCACCGGGTTCCAGCGCGCGCGACTCGCCGCGCATGCCGGCCAGCCAGCGCAGCGCCATGCGTTCGTTGACGCCGTCGTAGAGTTGTCGTGCGGTGAGCCGGTCCAAGCCTTCGATCCCTTGCGTGCGCCGCCCGCGGGTCTCGCGGCGGCGTGGGAGCATTGTGCCCGCTTGGGCGCAGGGCGTGTTTCGAGGGGCTTGCGGGCCGCCCGGCGCCGGGCGGCCCGCAGCGAAGGTGTCAGCCGTACTGGCGTTCCTCGCGCACGGCGCGCTGGTGCTTGTCGGCGATCTTCTCGCGATGGCGGCGCAGCTGGTTGACCAGCTTGTCGAACAGCATGTCGATGGAGGCGTACATGTCGGCCTCGGCGGCTTCGGCGTGCAGGGTGGCACCGGTGACGCCGAGCGTGGCTTCCGCACGATGCTGCAGCTTGTCCACCGAGAGCACCACGGCAAGGCTGATCAACTTGTCATCGAGGCGATGGAGGCGGTCGAGCCTGGATTCGACGTGCGCGCGCAGCGCGGGGGTGACTTCGATCTGCTGGCCGCTGAGTTGGAATTGCATGGTACGCCTCCTCTGGTGGTGCAGTGCCGCGTTTCGCGGCGGGATGGACACGCTGCGGGCCGAGGCCCGCGGCGCGTCGTCGATCATCCTTCGCTACAGGTAATGGGAGCGTTTTCCCGGCAGGCAAGTTCCCCGTTCAGACTATGCGCTGGCGTTCGCTGGAACTGGGGATGCGCAAGCCTTCGCGGTACTTGGCCACGGTGCGGCGGGCGACCTGGATGCCCCTGCCCTTCAGCTCCTCCGCCAGCGCCTGGTCGGACAGCGGCTTGCGCGGGTCTTCCGCCTCGATCAGCTTGCGCAGCATGGCCTGGATCGCGGTGGCCGAGGCGCTGCCGCCGTCCTCGGTGGAGACGCCGCTGGAGAAGAAATATTTCAGCTCGAAAGTGCCGCGCGGCGTGTGCAGGTACTTGCGCGTGGTGACGCGCGAGATGGTGGATTCGTGCATGCCCACCTCCTCGGCCACCTCGCGCAGCACCAGCGGGTGCATCGCCTCGGGGCCGTAGTCGAGGAAGGCGCTCTGCCGCCGCACGATGGCGCCGGCCACCTTGAGCAGGGTCTCGGCGCGCGATTCCAGGCTCTTCAGCAGCCAGCGTGCCTCCTGCAGCTGGCCCTTCATCCAGCTGGCGTCGTCGCCACGGGCGCGGGCGATCAGGTTGCAGTAGTGCTGGTTCAGGCCCAGCCGCGGCTGGGCGTCCGGATTCAGGCGCACCTGCCAGCGGCCACCGTCGCGCACCGCGTAGACGTCCGGCGCCACGTATTCCACCGGGGTGCTGTCCAGCGCCGCGCCGGGGCGCGGGTCGAGGCTGCGGATCAGCGCGGCGGCGGCGGCCACCTCGTCCTCGCTTGCGCGCAGCTTGCGCGCCAGCTTCGCGATGTCGTTGCGCGCCAGCAGTTCCAGTTCGCCGTCGACGATGGCGAGCGCCAGCCCGCGCTGCGGGGTGGCGGCGTCGAACTGCTCCAGCTGGCTGTGCAGGCAGTCGCGCAGGTCCAGGCTGGCCACGCCCAGCGGGTCGAAGCCCTGCAGCTGGCGTCGCACCGCCTCGATCTCGTCCAGGTCGGCAGCCAGGTTGGCCGGCAACGCCGTACGCACCGCCTCGATGCCGTCGGCGAGATAGCCGTCGGCGTTCAGCGCGTCGATCAGCACGGTGGCGATCGCGGTCTGGCGCGGATTGAAGCCGGCCAGGTTGAGCTGCCACAGCAGGTGCTGCTGCAGGGTTTCGGGCGCGACGTTCTGCGGCTCGAAGTCCTCGTCGCCGCGCGTGGCGCCGCTGTTGCCGCTGCCGTTGGAAAAATCGATCGGGGTCTCGACGCTGCCGCCGCCGTCGTCGGCCCATTCGGCGACATCGTCGCCGTCGACACTGCGGTCGGCGGCGGCCTCGGCGGGGCCGGGCACCTGCAGGTAGTCGGTTTCCGGCGCGGCTTCGTCGGCGGCGGTTTCGTCCTCGCTCTCGTCGGCGAACTCCAGCAGCGGGTTGCCTTCGGCGAGCTGCCGCAGTTCGGCCTCCAGCTCCAGTTGCGACAGCTGCAGCAGGCGGATGGCCAGCTGCAGCTGCGGCGTCAGGGTGAGCTGTTGATGGAGGCGGAACTGGAGTGCGGGTTTCATGCCGGCCGGCTGCTTGGACTGGGGCCCATCCTACCCGCAGCCGGCGGGGGCGGCCATAGCCGTGCACCCCCCGCGCAGCCGCCGTCACAGCCTGAATTCGCGGCCCAGATAGACCTCGCGCACCTTCTCGTCGGCGAGGATGTGGGCGGGCGTGCCGCGCGACAGCACCTCGCCGTCGTTGAGGATGTAGGCACGGTCGCAGATGCCCAGCGTCTCGCGCACGTTGTGGTCGGTGATCAGCACGCCGATGCCGCGTTCCTTGAGGTGGCGCACGATGCGCTGGATCTCGCCCACCGAGATCGGGTCGACGCCGGCGAACGGCTCGTCCAGCAGCATGTAGCGCGGGTTGGCGGCCAGCGCGCGGGCGATTTCCACGCGGCGGCGTTCGCCGCCGGACAGGCTGATGCCCTTCTGGCCGGCGATGTGGGCGATCTTCAGCTCGTCCAGCAGGCTTTCCAGCTCGGCGTCGCGTTGCTGCGCGCCGAGTCCCTCGCGCAGCTCCAGCACGGCCATGATGTTGTCCGCCACGCTGAGCCGGCGGAACACCGAGGCCTCCTGCGGCAGGTAGCCGATGCCCAGGCGGGCGCGCAGGTGCATCGGCAGGCCGGTGATGTCCTGCTTGTCCAGCTTGATCGTGCCGGCGTCGGCCTCGATCAGGCCCACCACCATGTAGAAGCAGGTGGTCTTGCCGGCGCCGTTGGGGCCGAGCAGGCCCACCACTTCTCCCTCGCGGATGGAGAAGCCGAAATCGCGCACCACCTGCCGCGCCTTGAAACTCTTCTGCAGACCTTCGGCCGAGAGCATCGGTTACGGCTGCTTCTGGGCGGGAGACGGGGCGCTGACGGCCGCGGCCGGCGCCTTCGCCGGCGCAGACTTGGTGGTTTCCGGCTTCGGCTTGGGCAGGAAAGTCATGTGCACTCGTCCATCGCCGTTGCTGTCACCAGTTATGTAGGCGGTCTGCGTGTTGTAGGTGAGCTTGTCGCCATGCGCCTCGCCGCGGCCTTGTTGATGCACTACGGCGTTGCCGGTCAGTACGGCGATGCCGTTGATGTTGTCGTAGTCGAGCTGGGCCGCGTCACCGGTCATCAGGTTGCCGCTGTCGTCGAGTTCCTGGATGTGCGCCGGATTACCGGTCACCACCACGCGGCTGACCTGCTGGTCGGCATCGAAATGGATCTTGGCCAGGTTGCCGGTCACCTTCATGGTGCCCTGGGTAATCACCACGTGACCGTTCAACGTGGTGATGCTGTTGGGTGCATTGAAGCCGCTGAATGAGTCGGCGTGTTCGACATTCATCGGCTGGTTGCGGTCATCCTTCTTTGCCAAGGCTGGCTGCAAGACGAGAAGGCCGAGCAGAACTAGGCTGAGCCGGAGCATTCCGCTTGTGCGGGATGAGAACGCCGTGGACGTCATGGAGCAACTCCAGGTGATTGTCGTTGAGGCTGGCACGCATGCCGGTCCCGTTCATTCTACTGTCGCCCTGCGTCATCTGCGCCGGCGCGTCGGTCATCATGCGGTTTTCCTTAGGCCACACAGTGGTGTCTGAGGTGACCAGGTCGACTGGCGCATTGTCGGCGTAGCCGGGGCGGTGCATGGTCACCGGCCCCTGCAGCTTGATGAGGGTGCCGCTCTTGTCGACCCAGCCGTACAGCGAATGGCCATGCCAGTCCGGTACGCCGGGCTTCCTGGCGGAGATGTCGAATACCGGCGAATTGATGTACAGCGTCTCGTCTTCGTCGCGGCGGTCCAGGTGCGGCGCCTGCATGCGGAAGGCCAGCCGGCCTTCGGGGTTGTAGGACCACATCCTGGCGTTGTAGAGGACGTAGCCCGAGCGCGGCGGACCCACGAAGTCGTTCGGTTTCGTCGGCGGCCCCATCCACCACAGCAGCAGCTGGGCGAAGCCGCCCGCCAGCGCGACCAGCACGATCGCGCTGGCCAGTTTGCGGTCGCGCAGCCAGCGGCGCAGGCGCGTGATCACTTCCAGCGCTCCCGTTCCGCCGCATCCCGGCCCTGCGCGTGCAGGATCAGGTCGCAGGCCTCGCGCGCCGCGCCCATGCCGCCGGGCAGGCGGGTCTGCCAGTGCGCGGCCTCCGCCACCCACGGGTGGGCGTTGGCCACCGCCACGACGAGGCCGGCGATGCGCATGGCCGGCAGGTCGGGCAGGTCGTCGCCGACGAAGGCGGCCTGCTCGGGCGTGAGGTTGAGCGCTTCCAGCAGGTCCTCGAGGCAGGCGCGCTTGTCGCCCTGGCCCTGGTAGACGTGGGCGATCTCCAGCTCCTCGGCGCGCAGCGCCACCGGATGGCTGATCCGCGCGGTGATCAGCGCCACCTGCACGCCGTTCGCCTGCAGCCGCTTCAGGCCCAGGCCGTCGTGCACGTGGAACACCTTGGTCTCGTGGCCGGCCTCGCTGTACCACAGGCGGCCGTCGGTGAGCGTGCCGTCCACGTCGAACGCGGCCACGCGGATCTTCGCGGCGCGGGCGAGGAGGTCGGCGGGGATGTTGGAGAGGTAGTTAGTGGGCACGGGCTGTGGTTTTGGTGGAGCCAAGGTCAAGAGCGGCTTGCCTGATTTGTCTGATGCGGCAAGCCGTATCAGACGACACGCGCACGGAGCAGATCGTGAATGTTCAGCGCGCCGACCACGCGCCGCTCCTCGTCCACCACCAGCAGGGCGTGGATCTGGTGTTTTTCCATCAGTTGCGCCGCCTCGGCCGCCAGCTTGTCCGGGCCGATGGTCTTGGGACCGCGGGTCATCAGCTCGGCCACGGTGGCGCCGCGCAGGTTCACGTCCTCGTCGTCCAGCGCGCGGCGCAGGTCGCCGTCGGTGAACACGCCGAGCAGGCGGTCTTCGGCGTCCACCACGGCGGTCATGCCCAGGTGCTTGCGGGTCATCTCCACCAGCGCGGCGGTGAGGCTGGCCTCGGGCGGCACGCGCGGCACGTTGTCGCCGGCGTGCATCACGTCGCTGATCCGCAGCAGCAGGCGGCGGCCCAGGCTGCCGGCCGGATGCGAGCGGGCGAAGTCGTCCGAGGTGAAGCCGCGCGCCTCCAGCAGGGCGATCGCCAGCGCGTCGCCCAGCACCAGTGCCGCGGTGGTGCTGGTGGTGGGGGCCAGGCCCAGCGGGCAGGCCTCGTTGCTGATGCTGCCGTCCAGGTGCACGTCGGCCTGGCCGGCCAGCGAGGAGCCGGGTTTGCCGGTGAGCGCGATCAGCGGGATGCCCTGGCGCTTGATCATCGGCAGGATGAACAGCAGCTCGTCGGTCTCGCCGGAATAGGACAGCGCCAGCACCACGTCGTCGGGCTGGATCATGCCGAGGTCGCCGTGGCTGGCCTCGCCCGGGTGCACGAAGAACGCCGGGGTGCCGGTGGAGGCGAGGGTGGCGGCGATCTTGCGCGCCACGTGGCCGGACTTGCCCATGCCGGTGACCACCACGCGGCCGCGGCAGGCCAGGAGCAGCCGGCACGCCTCGACGAACGCGGCGCCGATGCGCGGCTCCAGTTCGGCGATCGCCGCCGCCTCGGTGGCGATCACCGCGCGGGCGCTGCGCACGATGGCGTCAGGCTGCGGTTCGATGGCGGCGTGCGGGGCGGGGCGAGGGTTCATGTCGGCTCGGTGCGGGGTGTCGGGGTGCCGTGACGGGATCGCTGTCGTTTCTGGGACAGGGGATTTCCATTACCATGGCACATTCGCATTTTAACGTCACAAGCCGACGCAGTGCCGATTCCGGCCGTGTCAGCTGCCCCTTTCCGTGGAAGCCCGATGGACCCAGCACGCATCCAGACCCTGATCGAAACCGGACTGCCCGGAGCGCAGGCCGAGGTCAGCGGCGACGATGGCGTGCATTTCGAGGCCACCGTGGTCGCCAGCCAGTTCGCCGGCAAGCTGCCGCTGGCGCGGCACCGGCTGGTCTACGCCACGCTGGGCGAACTGATGGGCGGCGCGATCCACGCGCTGGCATTGAAGACGCTGACCCCCGAGGAAGCCGCGGCGCGCCAAGGGTGATGTCATGACATCCCGGCACCCATGCCGGCTCTTTACTTGCGCTCAATGGCGGAGCGCACCAGTTAGGACCACAAGATGGCCAAGATCCTGATCAATGGCGGCGTGCCGCTCCAGGGCGAGGTGGGCATTTCCGGCGCGAAGAACGCCGTGCTGCCGATCCTCGCCGCCTGCCTGCTGGCCGACGCACCGGTGAGCATCGGCAACGTGCCGCACCTGCACGACGTCACCACCTTCATCGAACTGCTCGGCCAGATGGGCGTGCAGCTGGTGCTGGACGACCGCATGAAGATCCACGTCGATCCGCGCACCACCAGTACCTGCATCGCGCCTTACGACCTGGTGCGCACCATGCGCGCCTCGATCCTGGTGCTGGGCCCGCTGGTGGCGCGCTTCGGCCAGGCCGAGGTGTCGCTGCCCGGCGGCTGCGCGATCGGTTCGCGCCCGGTGGACCAGCACATCCGCGGCCTGCAGGCGCTGGGCGCCGAGATCAGCGTGGAGAACGGCTACATCAAGGCGCGCGCGAAGCGGCTCAAGGGTGCGCGCATCGTGATGGACATGGTCACCGTCACCGGCACCGAGAACATCATGATGGCCGCCACGCTGGCCGAGGGCACCACGGTGATCGAGAACGCGGCGCAGGAGCCCGAGGTGGTGGATCTCGCGCATTGCCTGATGGCGATGGGCGCGCAGATCGAGGGCGTGGGCACCTCCACGCTGGTGATCCACGGCGTGGGCCGCCTGCACGGCACCGACTACCAGGTGCTGCCCGACCGCATCGAGACCGGCACCTTCCTGGTCGGCGCCGCGATGACCGGCGGCAAGGTGCGCGCCCGCGGCGCCCGTGCCAGCACGATGGATGCGGTGCTGGCCAAGCTGGAGGAGTCCGGCGCGCACATCTCCAGCGGCGACGACTGGATCGAGCTGGATATGGGTGGGCGCCGGCCGAAGGCGGTCAACATCACCACCGCGCCGTACCCCGCGTTCCCCACCGACATGCAGGCCCAGTTCACCGCGCTCAACTGCGTGGCCGAGGGCACCGGCGTCATCACCGAAACGGTGTTCGAGAACCGCTTCATGCACGCCCACGAACTGCAGCGCCTCGGCGCCGACATCCACCTGGAAGGCAATACCGCGGTGATCCAGGGCGTGCAGCAGATGAGCGGCGCGCCGATCATGGCCACCGACCTGCGCGCCTCGGCCTGCCTGGTGCTGGCCGGCCTGGTCGCGCAGGGCGACACCACGGTGGACCGCGTGTACCACATCGACCGCGGCTACGAGAACATCGAGGAAAAGCTCGGC
This sequence comes from Rhodanobacter geophilus, assembly GCF_040812275.1. Classification (NCBI taxonomy): domain Bacteria; kingdom Pseudomonadati; phylum Pseudomonadota; class Gammaproteobacteria; order Lysobacterales; family Rhodanobacteraceae; genus Rhodanobacter; species Rhodanobacter geophilus. The sequence goes on from NZ_JBFOHL010000005.1 coordinate 95,027, forward strand.
ACGCTGGGCGCGCGGATCCGCCGCTTGCCCAACTGAGCGGTTCGCCGCAGACTGCCCTCCGTTGTGCAACGGAGGGCAGGGCATGGCGTACTACTGGCGGATAGAGAGTATCCCGGAGCTGTGTGACCTGGTGCCGGGAGACAGGCGCAAATGGTGGCGAGAGGCGATTGCGGAGAGCCGCAGTGGTCGCGACATGGCGATCAGGCTGGGCGTGTTCTTTTGTGTCATTTTCGGCGCGAGCACGGTCGCCGACTGGTACGGCTATAGCAGCGGCCCGGTCCATTGGGCTTCCATCGGTTGTGCAGTTGCATTGACCTCTTGGGTACTGGAGGTCGTGCTTGAGCAGCCACGGGCCCGTCGCTGGCTGCGGGTGAACCTCGTCAGGCAGATGGCTCGGGAAAAGAAACTGGCTGCGGTCTGATGCCTGTTCACCGGCCGGTTACGGCTGCGAATAGCGCACCAGCTCCAGCGTCAGGTTGCCGCCGTCCTTCTGGGCGATCTTCACCGGCACCGGATATTTCGCCGGCACGTACCACGCGTTGAAGTCGCGGTCCTGGTCGGTGCGATCCACGCGCACGGCATCGAACGAGCCGGCGGGGACGCTGACCTTTTCGTTGGCGCCGACCTGGAAAGTCTGCGTTTCGATGTTCTGCCTGCCGCCGACCGGGAAAGTGGCGCCCTTCGCGCCGTCGCGCAGCGCCACACCCAGTGCCAGCGGCAAGGTGTTGCGCTCCACCATGCCTGCCTGCGCGGGATAGCTGTGGTGCCTGCCGTTGTCGTCCACCTGCACGGTGTTGCCCTGCACGGCGAGTTCGCGGTTCTTCGGCTTGAACGCGGAGGCCATCGCGTACTTGTACGAAATGGCCTGCGGCACCCTGCCGACCCATGCGAAGCGCGACACTTCCGACGTGCTCGCGCCCAGCGCCGCGGCGAGGCCGGAGGTGCCGACGATCTTGTCGGTGTATTCGTACTGGCCGTTGCCGGCCGGCTTCAGCGTGAGCGTGGCATTCCCCAGCGGCTCGCCACCCTGCAGCACGCGGTAGGTGGCGGTGAAGGACTGCGGCACGCTGGCGGCGAGAGCCGCGGCGGCGGGCAGGGCGAGGGCCATGGCAAGGCCGGTGCGGAGAAGGGCGGTCTTCATGCCGCCGACTATAAGGTGTGCGCCTGAATGCTGCGCGACCCTGCGTTTCTACGACAGCTGTTCCAGCGAAAGGGGGGATTCGACCGGCTGGCCGTCGAATACCGCCTTGCCGTTCCAGCGCAGGCGACCGCTGGCGATCGCGCCGACCACGGCGGGCAGCAACCTGTGTTCTTCCGCCAGCAGGCGTTCCGCAAGCGTGGCTTCGGTATCGCTGGCGCCGACCGGGATGCGTGCCTGCGCCACCACCGGGCCGCCGTCCAGTTCGGCGGTGACGTAGTGGACGCTGGCGCCGTGTTCGGCGTCGCCGGCTTCGAGGCAGCGGCGGTGCGTGTGCAGGCCGGGGTACTTCGGCAGCAGCGAGGGGTGGATGTTGATGGCGCGGCCTTCCCACTCGGCCACCACGGCGGCATCGATCACGCGCATGAAGCCGGCCAGCACCAGCAGTTCGGCACCGCTGGCCGCGAGGCGGGCAAACAGTTCGCGGTCGAAGGCCGGGCGATCGGGAAAGCTTTTGGGGTTCAGCGCCAAGGTGGGAATGCCGGCGTCCTCAGCCAGCCTCAGCGCGCCGGCGGAAGCCTTGTCGCTGCCTACCAGCACGAACTCCACCGGAAGCTTGCCGGCATCGCGGGCGGCGATCAGCGCGGCGAGATTGCTGCCGCGGCCGGAGGCGAGTACGGCGATGCGCAAGGGAGGGGTCATGGGCAAAGGATTTTGCTCGTCATTCCGGTGAAGGCCGGAATCCAGTCAAGGGATGCGTGCGAAGCACACAAAATCTGTTTCGTGTGTTTCGCACGATGTATTTCACTGGATTCCGGCCTTCGCCGGAATGACGTTGTGGCAAGTTGGGTGGAAGTGGCCGAGTGGGCAGGCATCAGCCGATATGGACGCGCTCGTCGCCCACCGCCTTCACCACTTCGCCGATCATGCGGCTGGCCAACCCGTGCTTCGCCAGCAGGGCCGAAGCCGCAGCCACCGCAGCCTGCGGCAGGATCACGGTGAAGCCCACGCCGCAGTTGAAGGTGCGCCACATTTCCTCGCGCGCCACCTTGCCTTCGCGCTGCAGCCAGTCGAACACCGGCGGCAGCGCGATGCTGGCGGCGTCCAGTGCGAGGCCGAGGCCGTCGGGCACCACGCGGATGATGTTTTCCCTGAGGCCGCCGCCGGTGATGTGGGCCATGCCGTGGACGGGAATTTTTGAGGAGTCCGCACAGGGATGCGCGGGGTTTTGCGAGGAACCCGCAGACGAACCCTGCACGGCGAGCAGCTCCAGCATCGGCTTCACGTAGATCGTGGTGGGCGCCATCAGCGCGTCGACCAGCCGCACGCCGCCCACGTCGAGATCCAGCGGGCTGCCGGCGCGTTCGAGGATCTTGCGGATCAGCGAATAGCCGTTGGAATGCGGACCGCTGGAAGCCACGCCCAGCACCACGTCGCCGGCCACGATGCCGTCGCCGCCGAGCAGCGCGGCCTTCTCCACCACGCCCACGGTGAAGCCGGCGAGGTCGTATTCGCCCGGCGGGTACATGTCGGGCATCTCGGCGGTCTCGCCGCCGATCAGGGCGCAGCCGGCCAGTTCGCAGCCCCTGGCGATGCCGCCCACCACGGCGGCGGCGGTGTCCACGTCCAGCTTGCCGGTGGCGAAGTAGTCGAGGAAGAACAGCGGCTCGGCGCCCTGCACCAGCACGTCGTTCACGCACATGCCCACCAGGTCGATGCCGATGGTGTCGTGGCGATTCAGCTGCTGGGCGAGCTTGAGCTTGGTGCCCACGCCGTCGGTGCCGGAGACCAGTACCGGCTCCTTGTACTTGCCGCCGAGGTTGAACAGGCCGCCGAAGCCGCCCAGCCCGCCCATCACCTCGGGGCGGCTGGTGCGCTTGACCAGCGGCTTGATGCGTTCGACCAGGGCATTGCCGGCGTCGATGTCGACGCCGGCGGCGCGGTAGGTGAGGGCGTCGGACATGGCGGGAACCGGCGGTGGGAAACGCGCAATTCTAGCGCATGCGGGGTGCCCCCGGTGGTCGCCGGGACCGGGTGGCGTCCCGGTTCCGTGGCCGCCGGCATGGACGCCGGAAGGGCGATTGGGCAGACTTCTACGGTATTCCCCGCGAAGTGTCACGCCGATGCGCCTGTCCCCGATGCGTCTGGTCCGCCTGTTCTCCGTCGTCCTGCTGCTGGGTTTCGCCGCGCTGCCGCCGCTGCACGCGCAGAGCGCCTCGCCGTATTCGGTGACGGTGCCGGTACCCGACACCAGCGATACCCAGCGCAACGACGCCTTCGCCACCGCGCTCGGCCAGGTGCTGGTGCGGGTGGCCGGCGGCCAGGACCTGCGCGACAAGGCGGGTTACGACGACGCGCTGAAGAATGCCGCCGCCCTGGTGCTCCACTTCCAGTACGCGCGTGCCGCCACCGGCATGAGCCTGCAGGTGGACTTCGCGCCGGGCGCGGTGCGCCACCTGGTCGGCTCGCTCGGCGTGACAGGCAACGTGGGCGCCAGGCCGCCGGTGTTGCTGATGGTGCGCGGCAGCGATGGCCAGCTGCTGGACAAGACGGCGCTGGCTGGCCTTGCCGCCGCGGCCGCCGCGCGCGGGTATGGCGTAGCCTATGTCGATCCCGCGAACGCGCCTGATCCGGCCAAGGTGGATGCCGCCGATCCCGCCACGCTGGTGGCGATCAACCAGCAGTACCACACCGGCCTGGTGCTGCTCGGCAGCCTGCACGACGGCAGCGCCGACTGGACCCTGGTGTCCGGCGGCAAGGCGCAGCGCTGGACCGACAAGGCCGCCGCCGAGGACGCGCTGCTGACCCATGCCGGCAACGGCGTGGTCGACCGCATCGGCAGGCAGCTCAACGTGATCGGCGCCACGGTCAGCAACGAGAAGCTGTGGGTGAGCGGGCTGGGCAGCGCGATGGACTACGCCGGCCTGCTCAACGTGCTGGGCGCCGATCCCTCGGTGCGCAGCGTCGCCACCCTGGGCGCGGAGAACGACGGCATGCTGTTCGAGGTGAAGGCGGCGATGCCGGCCGACGCGCTGGCCGCGAACCTTGCCGCCAGCGGGCGGTTGATCCGCGCGCCCGCGCACCCGGGCACGGATGCCAGCCTGCGCTGGCTGCACTGAGGCATGGCTGTGCGCGACGCCGCACGCGACAACGCCGTCATTCCCGCGGGAGCGGGAACGCGGCGGCCTGCCTGTCCAGCGGCCGGGAGACACTGGCCTCCCGCTTTCGCGGGGATGACGAGCGAAAGCGCCGTGTGCCACGGGGGCCTGCCTTGAACCACGACACCCACCGCCGCTGGCAGCTGCTGGCGATCCTTGCGGTCATCGGCTTCCTGCTGTGGCGGTTGTCGCCGATGCTGATGCCGTTCGTGGTGGCGGCGATGCTGGCGTATCTCGGCGATCCGCTGGCCGACCGGCTGGAGCGCTACGGCCTGGGGCGCACGCTGGCGGTGAGCATCGTGTTCCTGGTGCTGGTGCTGCTGCTGGGCGGCGCGCTGCTGCTGCTGATCCCGCTGATCTCGCACCAGATCGAGAACCTGATCCAGAACGTGCCGCGCTACGTGGACTGGGCCGAACACACCGCCTGGCCGTGGCTGCAGGCGAAGCTGCACCTCGATCCGCGCACCTTCGACAGCGACCGGCTGATCGCCACGCTCAAGGAGCACATCGGCTCGGTCGGCGGCATCGCCGGCCAGGTGCTGGGCAAGGTCTCGCGCTCGGGCCTGGGCGTGGTGCTGTGGCTTACCAACCTGGTGTTGATCCCGGTGGTGGCGTTCTACCTGCTGCGCGACTGGGATCGGCTGGTGGCGGCGATCGACCGCCTGCTGCCGCGTTCGATCGAACCCACCATCGCCCACCTCGCGCGCGAGTCGGACGCGGTGCTCGGCGCCTTCGTGCGTGGCCAGTTGCTGGTGATGCTGGCGCTGGGCGTGTACTACGGCGGCGCGTTGTCGCTGGTGGCGGGACTGTCGGTAGGCGCGCTGATCGGCATGATCGCGGGCCTGCTCAGCTTCGTGCCCTATCTCGGCTTCATCACCGGCTTCGGCGCCGCGCTGATCGCCGCGCTGGTGCAGTACGGCGACTGGAGCCACGTGCTGATCGTCTGCGGCGTGTTCGTGGTCGGCCAGCTGCTGGAAGGCTACGTGCTGGTGCCCAAGCTGGTGGGCGAGAAGATCGGCCTGCACCCGGTGGCGGTGATTTTCGCGGTGCTGGCCGGCGGCGAGCTGTTCGGCTTCCTCGGCGTGCTGCTCGCGCTGCCGGCCGCCTCGGTGGTGGTGGTGCTGCTGCGCTACCTGATGGAGCGCTACCGGCGTAGCGATCTGTATACCGAGGAGGGCGAGGCCGATCCCGCCATCCCCGACGAGGCGACCGAGGTGGACGTCACGGTGAGCACCGCCGCCGGCACGGTGGAAACCGAGACGGTGATCGAAACGCCGCCGCACGAGCCGCCCGCTAAGCCATGATCCCGCAACTGCCGCTCGCCCTGCGCTGGCCGCGCCGCCAGCGCTTCGGACATTTCCATGCCGGCGCCAATGCCGCCGCGCTGGCCGCGGTCGAGGCGCTGGCATGCGAACCCGGCGCGCCGTGGCTGTACCTGCATGGTCCTGCCGGCAGCGGCAAGAGCCATCTGCTGATGGCCGCCTGCCAGGCCGCCGGCGAAGCGGGCCGCGGCGTGCAATACCTGCCACTGGCGAGTATCGCCGACCGTGCCACCGCGATCCGCGGCGTGGCCGGCGGCGCGCTGCTGGCACTCGACGACCTGGGCGCCATCGCCGGCGAGCGCGAGGCCGAGCACGCGCTGTTCGACCTCTACAACCGCGCAAAAGCGGAAGGCGCGGCCCTGCTGTTCGCCGCCGAGGCGGCGCCTGCGCAACTGGCTCTCAGCTTGCCCGACCTGCGCTCTCGCCTGGGCGCCTGCACGCAATTCGCGCTGAAGCCGCTGGACGACGCCGAGCGCCGCGAAGTGCTCAAGGCCCAGGCCGGTCTGCGCGGCATCGAGCTGGATGAGGGCGTGCTGGACTGGCTGTTTGCCCGCCACACCCGTGACCTTGGCGCGCTGCTCGACCTGCTCGACAAGCTGGATCAGGCCTCGCTCGCGGCGCAGCGGCGGGTGACGATTCCGTTTCTGCGCGGGCTGCTGAAATAGCCGGAAAGGTCAAGCGAAGACGATGGTGGATTTCCCCTGCCCGACATCCGGTTCGGCAGCGACGAGAAGGAAATTCTCGTGCGCAAGATCAAGCTCTGCTTCACGGAAGAGCTGAAGCAGGACATCGGCCGCTTCGACGCCGAGTTCCTGCTGGATTTCTTCGCCGGCGAGATCGGCGGTTACTTCTACAACCGCGGCTGTATGACGCTCAGGCCATCCTCTCCAGCAAGATGGACGAGCTGGGCGAGGCGATCTGCCAGTTGGAGCAGCCGACCGAATGCCGGCGGCGGGGCCACGTTTGCGGCAAGGATTTTCTTGCTGAGTTCGCCGTGCGAGCGGGAAGATGGATCGCGCGAACCGCGACGGAGACTCTCCCGTGTCATGGATTCAAGCCAGCCAGCTTGCCTTTGCGTTTCTCCTGCCTGCAGGCGTTGCCCATCCGCCCTATGCGGCCGCGCACCCGGCGGCCTATGCGGGAATCTACGTCATCCATGTGTGCCATGGCCCATGCACCGCGGCGACGCCTGATTTCAAGGGAACGCTGGTGTTGTTCGAGCACCCGATACGGAATGCGCAGGGGCGGCTTTTCCGCGCCGAACTCGACACGCAATATGCCAACGGCTGCTTCGTCTGGTCGAATGCAACGGGGGGCCCGTTTGGCAACGACCGGCGCGGTTTCTTCTCGTGGGCGTTGCTTGATGGTGCTGCCGATCTTGAGCTTGTGCGTTCGCCAGATGGTGGCTATGGAGTACGCATGCAACTGACGCCGAAAGGTCTGCGCGGTGAAGCTGCGGCCTGGGTTGATCCAGGCACGGCAGGCGCGGGGCACGCGGCTCAAGATCAATTGGTTGCTGAGCGTGTGGGTGAGCCCGATATCGCCGCCTGCGCCTCGTCGCCCTGACGGGCGGTTCCAGTCAGGCGGTCAAGCCTTCAGCAACTCCGGCGTCGCACATGCGCCGATCGCATCGGTCATCGCCTTCGCCACGTTGAGGTTGCCGGCGATGATATTGCCGCTTGCGGGGATGCCGTCGCGGCCGGCGAAGTCGCCGTAGCGGCCGCCTGCCTCGTGCACCAGCAGGACGCCGGCGGCCATGTCCCAGGGCTTGAGGCCGATCTCGAAGTAGCCGTCGTAGCGGCCGGCGGCGGTGTAGGCGAGGTCGAGCGCGGCGGAGCCGGAGCGGCGGATGTCCTCGGCCTGGCCGAGCAGGGCGCGGGTCATCGCGAGCTGGGCGTCGAGGTGGGCGCGCTGGCGGTAGGGGAATCCGGTGGCGATCATCGCGCCGCCGAGGTTCTCGCGCTTGCCGACGCGGATGCGGGTGGGGCCGGTGCCCTTGTCGAGATACGCGCCGTCGCCCTTGCTGGCGGTGAACAGCTCGCCGCGCAGCGGGTCGAACACCACGCCGTAGACCGGCACGCCCTTGTCCAGCAGGGCGATGGACACGCTGAAATGCGGGATGCCGCGCAGGTAGTTGTGGGTGCCGTCGAGCGGGTCGATCACCCAGGTGAGCGGGCTCTTCTTGCCGCTGGCGCCACCTTCCTCGGCGAGGATGCCGTGGTCGGGGTAGGCGCGGCGCAGTTCCTTGACGATCTCGGCCTCGGCCAGCTTGTCGACCTCGGAGGCGAAGTCCATGCGCTGCTTCTCGACGACGGCGAGGCCGTCGATGCGGTTCATGTAGCGCAGGATCACGTTGCCGGCGGCGCGCGCGGCGCGCACCGCGATGGTGATGGCGGGTCGGGTCATGGCTTCGGCTGTCGAAAGAACGGGTTGCGGCCGGCGATTCTAGCAGAGGTGCGGCGGCAGGGCGGGTTGGTGGCCCGTCATTCCGGCGAAGGCCGGAATCCAGTACTGAAAAGTGGCGCGTAGCGCTCCACTCTAGGCTTTGCGTGCTGCGCGGGATGACCGGCTTCGCTGTTGCAAGGCAGCTCCGGCCTTCGCCGGAATGACAGCGGGGGTTCGACTATCCTTGGCAACCCTGTTTCGCACCCTCGTATCCATGAACCCTGCCGCCGACCTTGCCTCCCTGTTCCGCTTCGTGCTGGTGCGCACCTCGCATCCGGGCAACATCGGCGGCGCGGCGCGGGCGATCCGCACCATGGGCTTCACCCGGCTGGAACTGGTGGCGCCGCAGCGCTTTCCCGACCGCGAGGCGGATGCGCTGGCGGCGAACGCGGTACAGGTGCTGGCCGAGGCCGGCGTGCATGAGACGCTGGTCGATGGCCTGGCCGGGGCGAGCTTCGCGCTGGGCCTGTCCGCGCGACGGCGCGGGGTGAACCTGCCGGAGCTGTCGCCGCGCGAGGGTGCGCGGCAGGCGCTGGCCGCCGCCGCGCGCGGCGGGCAGGTGGCGCTGGTGTTCGGCAACGAGCGCACCGGGCTGGAGAACGAGGAGCTGGCGACCTGCCACGCGATGGTGCGCATCCCCAGCGTGGACGATTTCAGCTCGCTGAACCTGGCGCAGGCGGTGCAGGTGATGGCCTACGAACTGCGCCTGGCGCTGCTGGGCGACGAGTTGCCCGCGGCGCCGCCCGAGCACGACGAACCACCCGCGGACGCGGCGCAGATGGAGCGCTTCTACGCACACCTGGCCGAGACGCTGGACGACATCGACTTCCACAAGGGCCGCTCGCCCGAGACGATCATGTTGCGCCTGCGCAAGCTGTTCCAGCGCGCCCAGCCCGACCAGCGCGAACTGCGCGTGCTGCACGGCATCCTCGCCGACGCGCAGCGGATGGCGATGCTGGCGCGGTCCGCGCCAGCATCGCCGCGATCCACGGCGGGATCGCCCGTCAATCAGGCTGGGCCTGATTGACGGAGTCCCATCCGGCCTTGGCCGGATGGGGCGAGCTCTGGAAAGGGCAGGATGCCCTTTCCAGAGCATCAGCACGGGCTGTTGATTTACGGTCTTTGGTGCGGAGGCGCTACCCCTCCGCCTCGTCCCCGTTTTCCTGCGGCGGCGTGCGGGTGACCAGCAGCTTGTCGATGCGCGCGCCGTCCAGGTCCACCACCTCGAAGCGGATGCCCTGCCAGGCGAACACCTCGCCGACCTGCGGGATGTGGCCGAGCGCGGCCATCACCATGCCGGCGGCGGTGCGGAAGTCGTGCTCGTTCTCGCCGGGCAGGCGGTCGAGCTGCAGCAGCTCGCGCAGATCGTCGTTGGCCAGGCTGCCGTCGACCAGCCAGCTGCCGTCGGCGCGCTGCACGATGGGGGCGTCCGCGGCGGCGTCGCCGTGGCCGAGCTGGCTGGCGCCGACCACGGCGGCGAGCAGGTCGTTGACGGTGACCAGGCCCTCGATGTCGCCGTACTCGTCCACCACCAGGGCCAGCGGGGTTTCCGCGTCGCGGAATTCCTCCAGCAGGTCCAGCGCACGCGCGGTCGCGGGCACGTACAGCGGCTTGGCGAGGTGGTCGAACAGTTGCGGGCGGCCCTCGGCGAAGGATTGCAGCAGGCGCTTCACCTCGACCACGCCCACCACCTCGCTCTCGTCGCCGCGGTATACCGGATAGCGCGAGTACGGCGTCTGCCGCAGCACTTCCACGTTCTCCTCGCGCGGCGCGGCCATGTCCAGCCAGGCGATGCGCACGCGCGGCGTCATCACGCTGTCCACGCTGCGGTCGCCCAGGCGCAGCACGCGGTTGACCATGTTGTGCTCGTCCGCGTCCAGCACGCCCTGCTCGGCGCTTTCGGCCACCAGCAGGCGGATTTCCTCTTCGGTGGCGGCAGCGTGGCTGTGGCCGCGCACGCCGAGTGCGCGCAGCAGCAGGTTGCTGGCGGCATTGAGCAGCCACACGAACGGCGCGGTGGCGCGCGACAGCAGCAGCATGGGAATGGCGACGATGGCGGACACCTTCTCGGGTGCCGACAACGCGAGGCGCTTGGGCACCAGTTCGCCCACCACGATCTGGATGAAGGAGATCAGCACGAAGCCCAGCACCACGCCGATGATGCGCGCATAGGGCTCCAGCCACGCGGCGTGGCCGCCGTGCAGCAGCGCGGCGATGTGCGCGCCCAGCGCATCGCCGGCCACCGCGCCGGTGACCAGCATCAGCAGGGTGATGCCGACCTGGATGGTGGAGAGGAAATATTCCGGCTTCTCGGCATGCCGCAGCGCCACCGCGGCGCGCCGGCTGCTGCGCGCCATCTGCTTCAGGCGGCTCTTGCGCGAGGCGACCAGGGCCATCTCGGACAGCGCGAAGAAGCCGTTGCACAGGGCAAGCACGAGGACGAGCGCGATTTCGGTCAGCATCGCGGGGATTGCGGGGAGGGACGCATGGCTGGAGTGTAGCGGCAGCGCCGTGCGGCGCTCCACGCCGGCGGAGGCCCGGGCGACGCAAGTGCCTGATCGCGCTGGAGGATGCGCGCGTCTCCGGCTGGCGCATGGCGCGGGCGAAGCCATCCCCGTGCTGCGATGCGGTGTAACTGTCCTGTAACATCCACGCCATTCGACCCTCAGGCGCGACCCGCATGTTTTCATTGCAGACGATCTTCGGCAAAGGCGACAAGTTCTACGGCCTGCTGGAGCAGAGCGCCGAGGCGGCGCACGAGAGCGCCAAGGCGCTGCACGCGCTGGTCACCCAGGCCGACCACGCGCCGGTGATGGCCGCGTTCGCCGCCACCCGTGCGCGCGAGAAGTCGCTGGCTGCGCAGATCAGCGAGGAGCTGGTCAACACCTTCGTCACCGCGCTGGACCGTGAGGACATCGAGGCGCTGAACTCGGCGCTGTACAAGATTCCGAAATCGGTGGAGAAGTTCGCCGAGCGCTACGAGATCGTGGCGGTGCGCCTGGCGGGCGTGGACTTCGGCCAGCGCGCGCTGGTGCTGGAGCGCTCCACCGAAGTGGTGGCCGAGATGATCGGCGAGCTGCGCCGCGGCCTGCGCATCGACCCGGTGAAGAAGCTGCAGGATCGCCTGCAGGCGCTGGAGTCGGAGGGCGACCGCATGCTGCTGGCGCCGTACCGCACGCTCTATGTGGAAGGCAACGACGCGATGAAGGCGATGCTGGCGAAGGATCTGTTCGAGCTGATCGAGAAGGCGATCGACAAGTGCCGCGACGTCGGCAACATCGTCTACTCGATCGTGCTGAAGAACTCATGAGCCTCGGACTGGTCGTGGTGGTGGTGGCGATCGCGCTCGCCTTCACCTACATCAACGGATTTCACGACACCGCCAACTCGATCGCCACCGTGGTGGCGACCAAGGTGCTGACGCCTGGCCAGGCGGTGTTGCTGGCCGCGGTGACCAACCTGATCGGCGCGCTGTGGGGCACCGCGGTGGCGGCCACCATCGCCGCCGGCATCGTCAACACCGGCGTGGTCGAGGCCGGACCGCAGCTGCTGATCTGCGCGCTGCTGGCGGCGATCGTGTGGAACCTCATCACCTGGTGGCTGGGCCTGCCATCCAGTTCCAGCCATGCCCTGGTGGGCGCACTGGTGGGCGCGGCGATCGCCGCCGCGGGTGGCCACTTCGACGCGGTGATCTGGGCGCAGGGCGGTATGCACTGGTGGCTGGGCAAGGGCGTGATCCCCAAGGTGGTGGTGCCGATGGTGCTGTCGCCGTTCGCGGGCCTGGTGCTCGGCTTCCTGCTGATGGGCGGGCTGTATGCGCTGCTGGCGTGGTTTTCGCGCCGCCGGAACTGGCTGCGCCTGCTCGGCCGCACGCCCTTCGTCAACAGCTTCTTCGGCAAGGCGCAGATCGCCTCGGCCAGCGCGATGGGCCTGGCGCACGGCATGAACGACGCGCAGAAGAGCATGGGCATCATCGCGCTGGCGCTGGCCAGCGCCACCGCGGCGGGGCAGTTCGACCACCTGCCGGCATGGCTGCACTTCCTGCGCATCAACGGTTCGGAGCACGGCGGCTTCGTGGTGCCGGCCTGGGTGGCGGTGGTGTGCGCGCTGACCATGGCCGGCGGCACCGCCGGCGGCGGCTGGCGCATCATCAAGACGCTGGGCCACAAGATGGTGAAGCTGCATCCGATCAACGGCTTCGCCGCCGAGGGCAGCTCGGCCATCGTGATCCTCGTCGCCTCGGCGTTCGGCCTGCCGGTGTCCACCACCCACGTGGTGTCCTCGGCGATCATGGGCGTGGGCTCGGCCAAGCGCTCCAATGCCATCAAGTGGTCGGTGGTGGAACGCATGGTGTGGGCGTGGATCCTTACCCTGCCGGTCACCGCGTTGATCGCCTGGTGCTTCGTCGAGGTGGCGCGGCTGTGGGGCTGAGCCAGACCGCAGCAAACCGGCGATGTCACCGCTTGCGCGGGCGCGATGCCTTTTCCGCGTTGCCTGCTGGCTAGAACGCGTCGCTGCCATTGGCGACCAGCTGTTCGAGCTGGTCGCCGAGGGTGCCAAGTTCGACGATCACCCGATGGAGTTCACCCTCGTCGAGCAGCTCGTAGGGCCGGTTCTCGCACAGGTGCAGGTAGGGCGCGCCGTCCAGGTCGGCCACGGCGAGGAAGCCGCAGCGCTGCGCCCAGTTGAAGCGCAGGCAACGCTGCGGATCGGTGCCGGCGAGCGGGCCGATCGGGGTGGAGATGCGCAGGTAGCGGCGGCCGGACTCCGTCTCCAGCTCGGCCAGGTAGATGCCCTGGTGGCGGCCATGCGGCAAGCTCAGGTCGAAGCTGATCAGGTAGGGATCGTTCTGGCGCAGCCCGTGCAGGCTGCCCAGATGGGAACGCACGGCTTCGAAGTGGTGCATGGGACGTCCCCGTGACTGGCCGATGGCACTGCTACTCTGACACGTCCATCATCGGCCTTGGTCAATACCTCGTTATCGCGATGCAAGACAGCCACGCCCGCGTCTACGCCGCGATCGCCGCGATCCCGCCCGGTCGCGTGGCGAGCTACGGTGCCATTGCCGCCCGCGCGGGCTTGCCGGGACGGGCGCGGCTGGTCGGCAGGCTGCTGGGCGAAGTGCCCGACGGCATGGAACTGCCCTGGTTCCGCGTGCTGCGCGCCTCGGGCGAGATCGCCCTGCCCAGGGGGAGTCGCGACTTCCGCGAACAGGTGCGGCGGCTGCGTGCCGAGGGAGTGGAGGTGAAGAACGGACGGGTGGCGCTGTCTGCGTTCGGGCTGGATGCGAACCTTGATCGGGCGTTGTGGGGGATGTAGGGGGAGTGAGGGGCGCCCCGGGTCGCTTGGCGCTTCTCGCCGAAGACATTTCGCTTGTCCAATTTTTACTTGCGCAAGCGCAAATGATCAAATCAAAGGCGTGGTCACCCATCTACGGATGGGCGGAATCGCATGGATCGCTTGCTCCAGCGCTATTGGGCGCGACCGCGCCGCTCACTTCTCCGCGCGGTCGAAGCGCCGGATGAAGTCGCGCACCTGCGGATAGACAATCTCGCGCCAGCGCCGGCCGCTGAAGATGCCGTAGTGGCCGGCGCCGTCGATCACCTTGTGCGCACGGCGTTTCGCCGGGATGCTGCTGCACAGGTCGTGGGCGGCCTGGGTCTGGCCGAGGCCGGAGATGTCGTCCAGCTCGCCTTCCACGGTGAACAGGGCGCTGGTCCTGATCGCCGACGGATTCACCCGCTCGCCGCGCACGTCCCACAGCCCGCGCGGCAGCAGGAACTGCTGGAACACGGTGGCGATGGTGTCGAGGTAGAACTCCGCCGGCAGGTCCAGCACGGCGTTGTATTCGTCGTAGAACTTGCGGTGCGACTCGGCGTCGTCGAGGTCGCCGCGCAGCAGGTTCTCGTAGAAGTCCCAGTGCGACTGCAGGTGGCGGCCGGGGTTCATCGCGATGAAGCCGGCGTGCTGCAGGAAGCCGGGGTACACCTCGCGGCCGCGGCCGGGATAGTTCGGCGGCACGGTGTGGATCACGTTGCCCTTGAACCAGGCCAGCGGCTGGGTGGTGGCGAGGTTGTTGACGCTGGTGGGGCTGCGTCGCGGGTCGATCGGTCCGCCCATCATGGTGAGGCTGCGCGGCGTGGCCTCGCCGCGCGCGGCCATCAGCGACACCGCCGCCAGCACCGGCACGGTGGGCTGGCATACCGAGATCACGTGCAAGGATTCCGCGCCGATGTGGCGGATGAAGCGCTCGATCAGCGCCACGTAGTCGTCCAGCCCGAACGGTCCGGCCTCGGCCGGCACCATGCGCGCGTCCACCCAGTCGGTGACGTAGACCTTGTGCTCGCGCAGCAGGGTGCGCACGGTGTCGCGCAGCAGGGTGGCGTGGTGGCCGGACAGCGGCGCCACCACCAGCACCACCGGGTCGTTCTTCATCGTCTCGACGGTGGCCTGGTCGTCGCTGAAACGCTTGAAGCGCTTGAGCTGGCAGAACGGCGTGTCCAGCGCCACCCGCTCGATCACCGCGATCTCGTGGCCGTGCGCCTCGACCTGATGGATGCCAAAGGCGGGCTTCTCGTAGTCCTTGCCGAGGCGGTGTATCAGCTCGTAACCGGCGGCCAGCCGCTGCGTGCCGGGCCACGCGGCGAATGGGTTGTTCGCATCGTTGAGCATCTGCGCGCTGGCGTCGGCGAAGTGGCTGAGCGGACCGAGGAAGGCGCGTTGCCATTCGTGGATCTGGTAGAGCATGGGATCGACCGGCGTTGGCGAAAACGCGCCATCTTAGCGCCGTTCGCGGTTTCTTGTGTTGCAACGCCGCAGGCGCGATCGCCAGGGCGATCAAGGGCTTGGCTTGCGCCGTGCGGCGTCGGCCGCCCTTGCGCCCTGGCGCAGCGTCCCGTGCACGCCCGCGTTGACGCCGCCCTGCGGCGCGCGTAGCGTCGCGCTCCGGCGTCGGGATTTCGCTGCGTGGCGCACCGGCAGGTGGCCCGCGGCTGCTTCGCACAGGGGGCGAGTCGGCATGGGCGCAACGGGTATCGATGCGCAGGCACGTCCGGAAGTCCGGGCGCAGCGCCGGGTCGCCCTGGAACGCCGGACTGCCGCGGACCTGCCGTATCCGGACTTCGTGCGCGACTACATCGCGCGCAATCGTCCGGTGGTGGTGGAGAACGCATTGCCGGCCTGCCCGGCGCGGCAGCAGTGGACGCCGGAGTATTTCCGCGAACGCTTCGGCGCGAAGCGCATCCAGGTCAGTCCCAGCGAGCAGATGACGTTCGCCGATTTCATCGACGCGGTGCTGGCCTCGCGCGAGGATGCCCCCGGCCCCTACATGTACCGCCTGTTCATCGGTCCGCACATGCCGGAGCTGCTGCCGGAGCTGGAGCCGCTGAATCCCTATGCGTTCCCGCGGCGGCTGGCCAGTCCGCTGATGCCGCGGCAGTGGCGACGGCCGGACGGCTATCTCAAGCTGCTGATCGGCGGCGTCGGCGGCCGCTTTCCGTTCCTGCACTACGACCTGGAGAACGCCCACGCGACGATCACCGAGATCCACGGCGACAAGGAGTTCATCCTGTACCCGCCGGCAGACGCCGCCTTCCTGTACCCCAGGCCGGACATGCCGAACCAGTCGGCGATCCCGGACGTGCGACAGGTCGATCTGGCGCGCTTCCCGCTGTATGAGCGCGCCACCCAGTACCACACCGTGCTGCACCCGGGCGACATGGTGTTCGTGCCCTCGCGCTGGTGGCACGGCGCGCGGACGCTGTCGCCGTCGGTCTCGATCTGCCAGAACGTGCTCGATGGCTCGAACTGGGGCGGCTACGTCGACGAGTTGTGTTCGCGCAAAAGCGGCCTGCCGGAAGCCAAGCGCCACGCCAAGCGGGCGTACCTGACGGCACTCGGCGGCGTGCTGTCGGTGCTCGAACGGTGGCCGCGCCGCGCCGCTGCGTCGGCCACGGGATCGGTCGGGCGCGCCGCGCGGCTGGCGCCGGTCAGCTACGCCGAGGCGGGCGATTCCACCACCTGGGCCGTCGCCGACTGGAAGGCGCGCTGAGCGCGACTCGTGCGCTCAGTCCATCCGGCGCAACTCGGTATCCGCGGCGAGGTCGTGCAAGGCGCGGCGGCGCGGATCGAACAGCGCCACGGCAAACCACAGCGCCCATGCGCCGGGCACCGTCCACAGCGTGGCGCGCAGGCCGATCGCCGGCTCCAGCGCGAGCAGCAGGAGCGGCGCGGCGGCGACCAGCACGCGGATCACGGCCTGCTGCAGGCTGATCGTGCCGCCATCGTCGCGGCTCACCCGGATGCGCCAGGGCCGCATGCCCACGGTCTGCCCGCCACGCCGCCACGAGGCCACGAAGTAGGCGGCCACCACCACGCCCTGCAGCACCTGGTACCACGGCGGGATCACGGCGTGCGTGCCAGTCTCGATCAGGTGTCCGCCGGTGGCGAGCTGGCACAGCAGGCCCACCACCATCACGATCGCCACCACGATCAGCAGGTCGTAGACCAGCGCGACCAGGCGGCGCCACAGCGGGCAGGGCAGGTTGGCGGTGACGGTCATCGCTTGCACTCGCGGCGCGCGATGTCCAGCATCGTGCGCATGAAGAAGGAAGAGACTCCCGCCAGTATCGCCGAAGCGGATGCCGCGAGCATCGACGCCTTCCTGGAGCGCGTGTGGTCGGAGGACGGCCTCGCCGACCGCACGCTGGAAGCCTATCGCCGCGATCTGGAAGCGCTGGCGCGCTGGCTGGCCGGGCGTGGCCGCTCGCTGCGCGACGCGCGGCGCGAGGACATCTCCGCCTACCACGGCATGCAGCACGCGGCAGTGCGCTCGATGGCGCGGCGGCAGTCGGCGTTCCGGCGCTACTACGGCTTCCGCGCCCGCGAGCAGGCGGGTTTCGAGGATCCCACCCTGCTGATCGAGCGGCCGCGCATGCCGCGCAGCCTGCCCAAGGCGCTGGCCGAGCGCGAGATCGAGGCGCTGCTGAATGCGCCGGACACGGACAGCACGCTGGGCCTGCGCGACCGCGCGATGCTGGAACTGATGTATGCGTCGGGCCTGCGCGTGTCCGAGCTGGTGGGGCTGCCGCTCGCCGCGCTCAACCCGCGCCAGGGCGTGCTGCGCGTCACCGGCAAGGGCGGCAAGGACCGGCTGGTGCCGGTGGGCGAGCTGGCGCTGGGCTGCATCGAGAGCTATCTCGCCGCTGCGCGTCCTGCGCTGGCGAAAGGCCGCCAGCCCGCGGCGCTGTTCCTCAGCAAGCGCGGCGAGGGCATGACGCGGCAGATGTTCTGGACCCTGGTGAAGCGTTATGCGCTCAAGGTCGGCATCCAGGCCACGCGCATCTCGCCGCACGTGCTGCGGCACTCTTTCGCCACCCACCTGCTCAACCACGGCGCCGACCTGCGCGCGCTGCAGATGCTGCTGGGCCACAGCGCGCTGAGCACCACCCAGATCTATACCCTGGTGGCGAAGGAAGGCCTGAAGCGGCTGCATGCGCAGCACCATCCACGCGGGTGAGATGCCGATTCACGACCGCCCCTGGCGGCTGTGCGAGAATCGGCAGGCGGCCGATTCCCCGCG
This sequence comes from Rhodanobacter geophilus, assembly GCF_040812275.1. Lineage (NCBI taxonomy): Bacteria > Pseudomonadati > Pseudomonadota > Gammaproteobacteria > Lysobacterales > Rhodanobacteraceae > Rhodanobacter > Rhodanobacter geophilus. The sequence goes on from NZ_JBFOHL010000005.1 coordinate 112,670, forward strand.
GCCATCGAGGTGCAGGATGTTGAAGAAGCTGGTGCTGGCCGCGTGCGTCAGCGGATTCGCCCTGACCGCCTGCGCGGCCGACAACGCCGCGACGGCTGCCCCGGCGACGGGCGCGCCGGCATCCAGCCCCGTGCTCGGCGATGGCGTCGATGCGGCCGCGCTGAAGCTGGTGCAGCAGTCGCTGGCGAAGCTGGCGCCGGGCGTGGAAGTGGACGTGGTGAACCGCGCGCCGCTGCCGGGCTTCTACCAGGTGATCGCCTCGGGCCAGCTGGTCTACGTGAGCACCGACGGCAAGTACCTGCTGAACGGCGACCTGGTCGACCTGGGCGCGAAGAAGAGCCTCAACGACGCCGCCTGGGCGGTCTTCCGCAAGGCCGAGCTGGCCAAGGTGCCGGCTTCCGCGCGCATCGAGTTCGCGCCGCCGAACCCGAAGTACCGGGTCACCGTGTTCACCGACGTTTCCTGCCCGTACTGCAAGGTGCTGCACGAGCACATCGCCGAATTCAACAAGGAAGGCATCGCGGTGGACTACCTGGCGTGGCCGCGCGAGGGGGTGACCGATCTGCGCGGCCAGCCCACGCCGATCTACAAGGAAATGGTCTCGGTGTGGTGCGCCGCCGATCGCAAGGCCGCGTTCACCGCCGCGAAGGAAGACCATGCGCCCAAGCAGGCCAGCTGTTCCAACCCGGTGCGCTACGAGTACGAGCTGGGCCTGAAGCTGGGCGTCAACGGCACCCCGGCGATCTTCACTCCCGACGGCCGCCAGGTGGGCGGCTACCTCACGCCGGCGCAGCTGCTGCAGGCGCTGCAGAAGGACGGCTGAGCGGGCTGCGCCGGGCGCCTCGCCGGCAGGTCCATGGCTTCCAGGGGGCCATGCCGTGCTGCAGCATCGGCCGGGTGCATCGGCTAGAATAGGCGCTCCCATTGCTTGGCGCCGTTCCCCGCATGATCGCACTCGACGGGCAGAACGCCCTTTCGGCCTTCCGCCTCGAACGCCTCAACGCCCGCCTGGACGCCTTGCATCGCGGTACCCGCGTGCAGGCCGCCTGGTTCGTGTATTTCCTCGATGCCGCCGCCGCGCCGGAGGGCGCGCTGCGCCAGCGCCTGCTGGAGGTGCTGGAGGCGAAGGACGCCGCGCCGGCGCCGGCCACGCTGTGGGTGGTGCCGCGGCTGGGCACGATCTCGCCGTGGTCGAGCAAGGCCACCGACATCCTGCATGGTGCCGGCTTCGAGCTGCACCGGGTGGAGCGCGGCACGGCGTGGCATCTCACCGGGCTGCCCGCGTCGGGCACCCCTTCCCACGAAGCCGTGCTGGCCCAGTTGCACGACGCGATGACGCAGTCGGTGCTGGCCTCGCTGGACGAGGCGCAGGGCCTGTTCCTTGGCGGCCGGCCGGGCGACCTGGTGCACATTGCGCTGGGCAATGACGCCCGCGCCGCGCTCGCCAAGGCCAATGCCGAGCTGGGCCTGGCGCTGGCCGGGGACGAGATCGACTACCTCGCCGAGCGTTACGCGGAACTGGGTCGCGACCCCACCGACGCCGAGCTTTTCATGTTCGCCCAGGCGAACTCCGAGCACTGCCGCCACAAGGTGTTCAACGCGAGCTGGACGGTGGACGGCGAGGAACAGGACAAGAGCCTGTTCGCGATGATCAAGCACACCCATCAGCACTCGCCCGCGCACACGCTGTCCGCCTACCACGACAATGCGGCGGTGATCGAGGGCAGTACCGGCAAGCGCTTTTTCACCAATGAACGCGGCGTGTGGCGCAGTCACGAAGAGCAGATCGACTACGCGATCAAGGTGGAGACGCACAACCATCCCACCGCGATCGCACCCTGGCCCGGCGCGGCCACCGGCGCCGGCGGCGAGATCCGCGACGAGGGCGCCACCGGCCGCGGCGCCAAGCCCAAGGCCGGGCTGACCGGCTTCTCGGTGTCCGACCTGCGCATCCCCGGCCATCCGCAGCCGTGGGAGGTGGAGCGCCCGCTGCCGCCGCGCATGGCCAGCGCGTTCGAGATCATGCGCGACGGCCCGCTGGGCGCCGCCGCGTTCAACAACGAATTCGGCCGGCCATGCCTGGGCGGCTATTTCCGCAGCTACGAGCACGAGACCGGCGAAGCCGGCCTGCGCCGCGGCTACGACAAGCCGATCATGCTGGCCGGCGGCCTCGCCAACATCCGCCACGGCCACGTGCAGAAGCGCGCGGTGCAGCCCGGCCACGCGGTGATCGTGCTGGGCGGCCCGGCGATGCTGATTGGCCTTGGCGGTGGCGCGGCGTCCTCGATGGCATCCGGCGCATCGAGCGCGGAGCTGGATTTCGCCTCGGTGCAGCGTGACAACGCCGAGATGGAGCGCCGCTGCCAGCAGGTGATCGACGCCTGCTGGGCGCGCGGCGAGGCCAATCCCATCGTCAGCATCCACGACGTGGGCGCGGGCGGCCTCTCCAACGCGATTCCGGAAATCCTCAACGACGCCGACGTGGGCGGCGAGATCGACCTCTCCAAGGTGCCTTGCGACGATCCCTCGCTGTCGCCGATGCAGGTGTGGAGCAACGAGTCGCAGGAGCGCTACGTGCTCGCCATCGCGCAGGAAAACCTGGCGGAGTTCGAGGCGTACTGCGCGCGCGAACGCTGCCCGTATGCCGTGGTCGGCACCGCCACCGCCGAGCGCGTGCTGCGCGTCAGCGACCCGCGCCGCAACCTCGTGGTGATCGACCTGCCGATGGACGTGCTGTTCGGCAAGCCGCCGCGCATGCATCGCGATGCGAAGCGCCTCAAGCCGCGCGTGGACCTGGTGCCCGACCTCACCGGCATCGGCATGGACGAGGCGCTGCTGCGCGTGCTGCGCCTGCCCACCGTGGGCAGCAAGAGCTTCCTGATCCACATCGGCGACCGCACCGTGGGCGGCCTCAACCACCGCGACCCGATGGTGGGCCCGTGGCAGGTGCCGGTGGCCGACTGCGCGGTGATGATGGCCGACTTCGACGGCTACCGCGGCGAGGCGATGGCGATGGCCGAGCGCGCCCCGGTGGCGCTGCTTTCCAGCGCCGATGCCGCGCGGCTGGCGGTGGGCGAGGCGATCACCAATCTCGCCGCCGCACCCATCGCTTCGCTGGGCGAGATCCGCCTCTCCGCGAACTGGATGGCCGCGGTGAACCACCCCGGCGAGGACGCCGCGCTGTTCGACGCGGTGAAGGCCGTGGGCATGGAACTGTGCCCACAGCTGGAGATCTCCATCCCGGTCGGCAAGGACTCGCTCTCCATGCAGACCGTGTGGAAGGACGGCGACACCCCGCAGCGCACGGTGGCGCCGGTGTCGCTGGTGATCACCGGCTTCGCGCGCGTGGACGACGTGCGCCGCACGCTCACCCCGCAGCTCAGGCTCGATCGCGGCGACACCGACCTGTGGCTGCTCGACCTCGGCGCCGGTCGCGACCGCCTCGGTTCCTCCGCGCTGACCCAGGTGTTCAACCGCAGCGGCGGCGTGCCGCCGGACCTGGATGATGCGAAGCGCCTCAAGGCGCTGTTCGGGCTGGTGCAGGAGGCGAACCGCAGCGGCCTGCTGCTGGCCTACCACGACCGATCCGACGGCGGCGCCATCGTCACCCTGCTGGAGATGGCCTTCGCCGGCCACTGCGGCCTGGAGATCCAGCTCGACGGCTGGGCCGATGCCGCACTGCGCGCGCTGTTCAACGAGGAGCTGGGCGCGGTGCTGCAGGTGGCGGCGGCGAACCGCGAGGCCTTCGAGGCGCTGCTGGTGAAGCATGGCCTCGCCAGCATGAGCCACCGCATCGGCCGGCCCAAGGAAAAGCTCGGCATCAAGCTGTACTCCGGTGGCGAGACGCTGTTCAAGTGGAACTGGAGCACGCTGTACCGCGCCTGGAACGAGACCAGCCATGCGATGCAGCAGTTGCGCGACAACCCGGCCAGCGCCGACGCCGAGCTGGCGTGGCGGCTGGACGACGCCGATCCGGGCCTTTCGCCCAGGCTCACGTTCGACCCCGCCGAGAACATCGCCGCGCCGCTGATCCACGCCGCGATCGCCGGTGGCGCGAAGCCGCGCGTGGCGATCCTGCGCGAGCAGGGCGTCAACGGCCAAGCGGAGATGGCCGCCGCGTTCGCGCGCGCCGGCTTCGAGGCAGTGGACGTGCACATGTCCGACCTCGCCAGCGGGCGCGTCAAGCTCGCCGACTTCCGCGGCTTCGCCGCCTGCGGCGGCTTCTCCTACGGCGACGTGCTCGGTGCCGGCCGTGGCTGGGCCACCTCGATCCTGTACAACGACTACCTGCGCGCCGAGTTCACCGCGTTCTTCGCCGATCCCTCGAAGTTCGCGCTGGGCGTGTGCAACGGCTGCCAGATGATGAGCCAGCTCAAGGACATCATCCCCGGCGCGCAGCACTGGCCGAAGTTCCTGCGCAACACCTCGGAACAGTACGAGGCGCGGGTGGCCACGCTGGAAGTGCTCGATTCGCCCAGCCTGTTCTTCAAGGGCATGGCCGGCTCGCGCATCCCGGTGGCGGTGGCGCACGGCGAGGGACGCGTGCATTTCCCGAACACCTGCAGCCCGTCCAAGGCGCAGGCGGCGCTGCGTTTCGTGGACAACCGCGGCAAGCCCACCGAGCACTTCCCGCTCAACCCGAACGGTTCGCCCGGCGGCCTCACCGGCTTCACCGCCGCCGACGGCCGCGTGACCATCCTGATGCCGCATCCGGAACGCGTGTTCCGCAGCGTGCAGATGAGCTGGTCGCCGGAGGCCTGGGGCGAGGATTCGCCCTGGATGCGCATGTTCCGCAACGCGCGGGTGTGGTGCGGCTGAGCGCACCGGCATCGTGGCGCCGGTGGCGGAACTGGCTGCCGGCGTTCGCATGGTTGCTGCTGCTGGCCATCCTGCCGTGGTGGCTGGACCTGCCGCTGCTGGTGGCCTGCGTGCCGGCGCTGCTGTGGCGCGGCGGACCGTTGCAGGCGCAGGCGTGGCTGTTGCGGCGGGCGCTGCGCTGGGGCCTGCCGGGCCTGTTGCTGGCGATACTGCGCGTATTCGGCGCCGATGCGCTGGCCTGGCTGCTGACCCTGCTTGCCGCGCTCGCCGGCTTCTCGCTGCTGGTGTTGCTGGAGAACTGGCTGGATCGCGGTCGGCGGCGCGAACCGTCGCCTTCGGCCGCGGACGAATGGCCCGAACTGGCGATGGCGCCGATCGGGCCGGCCGCCACGATCATCGAATTGCAGCCGCCGCGGTGGCGGCCGCTGGAGGGCGGCCTCGTCGATCCGCTGGGTGGCGAATTGCACGGGTGCGATGAGGCCGTGCTGCTGGCCGACGGCAGCCGGCTGTACGGCGTGGAACCGTGTTGCGATTTCGCCGGGGACGGCCGCTGGCTGGTGTTTCCCGTGGCGAAGCATCGCGGCGTGCTGCTGCTCGATCGCCGGCATGACCGCCGCCACCGCCTGCGTGGCTGGCAGCTGGCCGGCTGGCACGAAGGCCAGCCGTGGCTCAGCCGTGACGAGGAGCGCATGCCGCTGGCGATCTCCCACGTGCTGGGGCGCGACGAGGATGATTGAGCCGCCATCTTCCCGCTTTGTCGACCCGCGCCGCGCGCGCATGTCTCACGCCTCCTGCCGCATACTTGCACCGTGAACACGCCTCTCGTCCCCTCGCCGTCGCCGCTCAGCGTGATCGTGGTGTCCGCCGACAGCGGCCAGGGCCTGCGCGATTGCGTGCGCCGGGTGCTGGCCTGCACCACGCCGCTGGAGCTGCTGCTGATCGACAACGCCTCGGCCGACGGCGTGCCGCAGGCGCTGGCGCGCGCGCATGAACACGAGCCGCGTTTCCGCCTGATCCAGAACCACGCCAACCTCGGTTTCGGCCCGGCGGTGAACCGCGCGGCACAGGAGGCGCGCGGCCAGCTGCTGCTGGTGCTCAATCCCGACTGCCTGCTGGACCAGGCCAGCCTCGACCGCCTGCTCGCCGTGTTCGACAGCGAGCAGCAGGTCGGCCTGCTCGGCGCCGTGGTCTGCGACGCGCAGGGCAGCCCCGACCCGGCTTCGTACCGGCGCGATCCGCTGCTGCGCCGCGCGCTGGCCAGCCTGTTCGGCGGCCGGGGCGAGCGCGTCGAGGTCGGCGGCGAGGTGCCGGATCACCTGGTCGAGGCCGAGGCGGTGTCTGGCGCGCTGATGCTGCTGCCGCGCCACCTGTTCGAGCGGCTGGGCGGCTTCGACGAGGGCTATTTCCTGCATTGCGAGGACCTGGACCTGTGCCGCCGCGTGCGCGACGCCGGCTGGCGCGTGCTGCTGGCCGGCGACGTGCGCGTACTGCACGGCAAGGGCGGTTCCAGCCGGCATCGCCCGGTGTTCGTGAGCCGACACAAGCATCGCGGCATGTGGCGCTGGTTCCGCAAGTTCGATCCGGAGGCGCGCCGGCCGCTGGTGGCGGCCACGGTGTGGCTGGGCATCTGGGCGCACTTCCTCGCGCAGATCCCCGGTCAGTTGCTGCGCAAGACAAGGAGTGAGTGAAGAGGCGTGGGAAAATGGGGAGAGCGAAGCCCGCCGCATCGAGCTTTTCTCCCGCTTGCCGTCATTCACCCCTCGCATGACCACACGCACCACGACCCTCCCCACCCTGGGCCTGCTGGCGATGACCGCCGTATGGGGCTCCACGTTCTTCATGATCAAGGACGTGGTGGCGCGCATGCCGGTGGCGGACTTCCTCGCCGTGCGCTTCGCCATCGCCGCGCTGGCGATGCTGGCGCTGTTCCCGCGCCATGTCTGGCGGCTGGGCCGCGCGGGCATCGCGCGCGGGCTCGCGCTGGGCGTGGTCTACGGCATCGGGCAGCTGCTGCAGACCCGTGGCCTGCAGCTGATCGCGCCCAGCGTCAGCGGATTCGCCACCGGCATGTACGTGGTGTTCACGCCGATCCTGGCGACGCTGCTGCTGCGCCAGCGCATGCCCGGGGTGGTGTGGCTCGCGGTAGGCCTGTCCACCGCCGGCCTCGCGCTGCTCTCGCTCAATGGCGTGTCGGTGGACGCGGGTGTGTGGCTGACGCTGGCTTCGGCGGTGCTGTACGCGTTGCACATCGTGCTGCTGGGACAGTGGTCGCGCCACGGCGAGGCATTCGGCCTGTCGGCGCTGCAGATGGTCGCCATCGCCCTGGTCTGCCTGGTCGCCACGCTGCCGCACGGCGGCCCGGTGGCGCCGCCGGATCGTGCCGCCTGGCTGGCCGTGCTTTACATGGCGCTGATCGCCGGCGCCGGCGCGATGCTGATGCAGACCTGGGCGCAGGCGCACCTGCCGGCCACGCGCGCCGCGATCGTGATGACCACCGAGCCGGTGTTCGCCGCCGCGTTCGCGGTGGTGCTGGGCAGCGACCTGCTGACCTGGCGCATGCTCGCCGGTGGCGTGCTGGTGCTGGGGGCGATGTACCTGGTGGAGCTGGCGCCGCGACGCAAGCCCATCGACGCGTTGCCGGCCGAGGCAGTGCATCACGAGGTGTGAAGCTTGCGCCTCACCCGCTTGCGGGAGAGGTTGCCCGGAAGGGCTGGAGAGGGGCTTTTGGCTTTCTTGCCTTGCGAGCGACAGAGCGGTTTCGGGCGCGCTTCGGGCGCCCGAAACCGCTCTGAAACTTGTGGCAGACGACCGAAGTTGCTTTGTCGCTTGCGCAGGCGGCACGCAAGCCGGATCAGCCGAGCGCATCACGGCGCCCCGCGCCCAATCCTCAGTGAGTCCGGGCGTGCGCCGCCATCCTGCGCGCCTCGCGGGTCTGCAGTGCCACGCGCACCAGGTACACCACGATCGCCACGTTGCCGGCCAACGCAGCCAGCTTCAGCCAGCCGAAACGATGCAGGGTCTCGTACAGCTCGATCGGGATCAGCGAGGCGGTGGCGATCACCGTGAACCATTCCGCCCAGTACCTGCCCAGCAACAGGCCCACGCCCTCGATGCCGAACAGCACGGCATAGCCCAGCGCCACCAGGCCCACCGCCACGAAGCGGCTGGGGCCGAAATCCTGCAGCATCGCCACCATCCGCCAGCGCAGGCCGTTGCTGTCGGACAACGACAGATGCTCCAGCCAGTGCACCAGCCGCTCGAAATTCTGCTGGTGGTCTAGGTGGAACGCCGCCACGGCGACCAGCAGCAGGCACACGGTCTTGATGATCTCGTACGTCGCGATCACGCGCAGGCCGGCGCGGTGCGGCGACACCCGCGGCGCGGGGCGCGCGACCGGCTCTGCGGCTGCGATGTTCTCGATCTCGGACATGGGATGTTCTGCCAATCGGTCGCGCCATTGTTCCTGCTGCGGCAGGAATGGCCAGTGCGCAAAGACATGGGGGCTGCCCGGAAAATCCCCAAGCTGCAGGGAAGCGGGGAAAAGCGCGCGGCCACGCCGGTGGGAGCCGGCGCGGCCACGGCAAGGGCCGGGGGATCAGCAGCAGCGCCCTCCGCCGCCCTTGTAGCGGGCTTCCTGGCGTTCGCGGAAGAACTCGGCGTAGCTGGGCACCTTGCGCTCGGGGTGGTGCTCGCGCAGGTGCCTCACGTAGACCTCGTAGTCCGGCACGCCGCAGCACAGGCGGGCGGTCTGCACCGCCCGTTTCCGCAAGGTCTGCAGTCGCGCGTGGAGGTCCATGGCGTCAGTGTGCCACGTCCGCCAGCGCCACGTAGGGCTCCTCGTTGGCGGTGGGGTGGTTGGTGCGCCAGGCCTTCACGAGGGCATTCAAGCAGAACAGGGTCATCACCACCACCAGCGCCATGAAGATCGCGGTCATCACCATGTCCACGCGGTTGTTGGTGATGATCTGCTGCATCGCCGCGGTGGTCTTGGCCGGCGCCAGCAGCTGGCCGTTCGCCAGCGCGGCGGCGTACTTGTCGGCGGCCGCGGTGAAGCTGATCGGCCCGCTGAGTTTTTCCCAGCCCGCGGCCAGCGTGCACACGATCAGCCAGATCGCGGGGATGCCCGGCACCCACACGTAGCGCTCGCGCTTGAGCTTCACCACCACCACCGTGGCCAGCATCAGCGCGATCGCCGCCAGCATCTGGTTGGCGATGCCGAACAGCGGCCACAGCGTATTGATGCCGCCCAGCGGATCGACCGCGCCCTGGTACAGGAAGTAGCCCCACAGCGCCACGCAGACCGCGGTGGCGAGCAGGTTGCCGGCCCAGGACTCGGTGGCCTGCAGCGGCTGGTGGATGAGACCGGCGATCTCCTGGATCATGAAGCGGCCCACGCGCGTGCCGGCGTCCACCGTGGTGAGGATGAACAGCGCCTCGAACAGGATCGCGTAGTGGTACCAGAACGCCATCATGCCTTCGCCGGGCAGGATGTTGTGCAGCAGCTGGGCCATGCCCACCGCCAGCGTGGGCGCGCCGCCGGCGCGGCTGAGGATGCTCTGTTCACCCACATCCTTCGCCGTGCGGATCAGCTCGTCGGGCGTCACCACGAAGCCCCACTGGCTGATCGTCTGCGCCGCGTGCTCCACCGTGGTGCCGATGATCGCGCCCGGCGCATTCATCGCGAAATACACGCCGGGATGCAGCGAGACCGCCGCGACCATCGCCATGATCGCCACGAAGGCCTCCATCAGCATGCCGCCGTAGCCGACCAGGCGCGCCTGGCCCTCGTTCGCCAGCAGCTTGGGCGTGGTGCCCGAGGCGATGATCGAATGCCAGCCCGACACCGCGCCGCAGGCGATGGTGATGAACAGGAAGGGGAACAGGTTGCCGGCGAACACCGGGCCGGTGCCGTCGATGAACTTCGTCACCGCCGGCATCTGCAGCATCGGCGCGGCGAGGAAGATCGCCAGCGCCAGCAGCGCGATGGTGCCGATCTTGAGGAAGGTGCTGAGGTAGTCGCGCGGCGCCAGCAGCAGCCACACCGGCAGCACCGAGGCGCAGAAGCCGTAGCCGATCAGCCACCAGGCCAGCGCCTTGGCGTCGAGGTCGAAGACCGGCCCCAGCACCGCCGAATCGGCCACGAACCGGCCGGCCCAGATCGACAGCAGCAACAGCACCAGGCCGATGATCGACACTTCCAGGATGCGGCCCGGGCGGAACCAGCGCAGGTAGACGCCCATCAGCAGCGCGATCGGGATGGTGGCGGCCACCGTGAAGGTGCCCCACGGGCTGTGCGTGAGCGCCTTCACCACCACCAGCGCCAGCACCGCCAGCACGATCATCATCAGCACCAGCACGCCGATCATCGCCACGATGCCGGGCAGCGGCCCCAGTTCCTCGCGCAGCATGTGGCCCAGCGAGCGGCCGTCGCGGCGCAGCGAGAGCGCGAGTATCATGAAATCCTGCACCGCGCCGGCGAACACCACGCCGAACAGGATCCACATCGTGCCGGGCAGGTAACCCATCTGCGCCGCCAGCACCGGGCCGACCAGCGGGCCCGCGCCCGCGATCGCGGCGAAGTGGTGGCCGAACACCACCCACTTGTCGGTGGGCACGTAGTCCAGGCCGTCGTTGCGCAGCACCGAGGGCGGTGCGCGGCTGGGGTCCAGCTGCAACACGTAGTGCTCGATGAACTTGCCGTAGAAGCGGTAGCCGATCACGAACACCGCGATCGCCGCGGCGACCAGCCAGATCGCATTGATCGGCTCGCCGCGGCGCAACGCCACCACGCCGAGGCACCAGGCGCCCACGATGGCGATGGCGACCCAGAGGATCTTCGCCGCCGGGCCGGGTTTGACGGTTGTGCTGTGCATGCAGGGAACTCCCCTGTGGAACTCCCGGCAAGGGTCTCGCCGGGCGTGGTGGGGGTCAATGCCGCGCGGCTTAGCCATTGGTCGAATGCCGGTGCGTTCATGCGCGGGCACGCCAGCGTCATGTCGGTGCCGCTAAAGTGGCCAGCCACGTCACCCAGCCGAGGTTGCGATGATCCGCGAGATCCTGAAGATGGGCGACCCGCGCCTGCTGCGCGTGGCGCCGCCGGTGCCCGACGCGATGCTCGGCAGCGCGGAACTGGATGCCCTGATCGCCGACATGTTCGACACCATGCAGGATGCCGGCGGCGTGGGCCTCGCCGCGCCGCAGATCGGCGTGGACCTGCAGCTGGTGATCTTCGGCTTCGAGCACTCCGAGCGCTACCCGGACGCGCCCGAGGTGCCGCGCACCATCCTGCTCAATCCCGTCATCACGCCGCTGTCGCAGGACATGGAGGAAGGCTGGGAAGGCTGCCTCTCCGTGCCCGGGCTGCGCGGCGCGGTGAACCGCTACTCGCTGATCCGCTACCAGGGCACCGACCCCAGGGGAGCCGCGATCGACCGCCGCGCCGAGGGCTTCCATGCCCGCGTGGTGCAGCACGAATGCGACCACCTGATCGGCCGGCTCTATCCCTCGCGCATCACCGACTTCAGCAAGTTCGGCTACACCGAGGTGCTGTTTCCAGGCATGGACGTGGCGGACGAGTAGCCGCGGTCACGACGTGCAGGCGGCAACCCCCGGCGAGGGCACGCGGCGGCGCAGGCCGCTGACCAGCGCGGCCAGTCCGAAGCCCAGTGCCGCGAGGCAGGTGCCGTCCCAGCCGGCGCGGGCCCAGGCCAGGCCGGCCAGCGCCGAGCCGACCGCGCCACCCACGAAGAACACGCCGGTATACAGGCCGTTGATGCGGCCGCGCGCTTCCGGCCGCAGCAGGTTGATCTCGCGTCGGCCCAGGGTGAGGTCGCCGATGGTGCCCGCATCGAGCAGGATCGCCGCAACCACCAGCGTCGCCAGTGCGAGCGTCGGCGACGCGAACAGCCCTGCCTCGCCGCCCAGCCAGGCCAGCAGCGCCGCCAGCACCACGCAGGCATGCGCCGCGAGCGTGGCGGCGCGGGCCTTGCCGGCGTCACCCAGCCGTCCGGCCAGCGGCGCGCTGATCGCGCCGCTCACCCCGGCCAGCGCGAACAGCGCGATGCCGTTCGCGTGCAGCCCGAACGGCGCCGCCGCCAGGCGCAGCGCCACCATGCCCCAGAACGCGCTGAACGCGCCGAAGCACAGCGCCACCGACAGCGCGCGTTCGCGCAGCAGCGGTTCCGCGCGCCACAGCGCGGCCAGCGAGGACAGCAAGGCCGGGTACGCCATGCGCTGCCGCGGCGGCAGGCTGGGCATCGAACGCGCCAGTGCGAGCGACAGCAGCACGATGGATGCCGCCAGCACGGCGTAGCTGGCGCGCCAGCCCAGGTAGCCGGCGATCACGCTGGCCAGCGGACGCGACAGCATGATGCCCAGCATCATGCCGCTGGTGATGTTGCCGATCACGCGGCCTCGTTGCGCCTCTGCCGTCATCGCCGCCGCCAGCGGTATCAGCATCTGGATCGCCGTGGCGCTGAAGCCTGCCAGCAGGCTGGCGGCGAGGAAGGCCGGCGCCGGTACCGGCAGCGCGGCGACCAGCAGGGTCAGCGCGTTGATCGCCAGCGTGGCCAGCACCAGCCGGCGGTTCTCCACCAGATCGCACAACGGCACCAGCAGGAACAGGCCGAGCGCATAGCCGAGCAGCGCCAGCGTGGCGACCAGGCTCACCACGGCGGCGGGCAGGCCCAGTGAACGGGCAATCACGCCCACCAGCGGCTGCGCCACATACAGGCTCTGCACGATCACGCCGGTGGCCAGCGCGAACAGCAGCACCGGGGCCCGCGCAGTGCGCACTTCCGTCGGCAGCGGCGCGTTCACCGCACGGCTTCCTGGTAGGCGGCGAGCAGGGCCGCGTCGTCGAACGAGCCATGGTGATGGACCTGCCGCCACGCGCCGTCGATGCGGCGGAACAGCCGGCTGGTGCGGATCGCCGGTTCCAGCCGCAGGCCCTCGCGTTCCAGCGCGCCGCGCTCGCGGCCCACCGCCCAGAACACGTCGCCGGCCTCGTGCAAGGTGTAGTCGTGGAACGCCACGCGCACCCGCGCCTTGCCTTCGAAGATGCGCTGGTACACCGCGCGGATCGCCGGCCAGCCGCGCGCGATGCCGCCCAGCGGATTGCTCATCGCCGCATCGGCACCATCGTGCCAGATGCGCGCCATGGCCTCGATGTCGCGGCCGTTGAAGGCGCGATAGAACGCGCTCAGCGCGGCCAGGGGCGAGGCGCGGTCGAGCCTCGTTTCGTTGCCGTCGATGGCGGCGGGAAGCAGGGTGGACATGGGATGCCTCCGGGTGGGGAACGGGGAGGCGGCCATTCTTCGCCCGGAAACGGTTAGGGAGAATGGGCGTTAGCATGGACTGACTATCACGTAAAACGGGAGAATGTCGTGGCCAGCCTGGACGACTACCGCGTCTTCGTCGCCATCGTGGAGCAGGGCAACCTCAGCGCGGCCGCGCGCCATCTGCATCGTTCGCTGCAGGCGGTGAGCCGTTCGCTGCAGGCGCTGGAGCGCGAGCTGGGGGTGGAGCTGATCCAGCGCACGACGCGCCGCGCGCAACCCACCGCGGCGGGGCTGGCCTTCCATGCGCGCATCCGCACGGCACTGGCGGACATCGACCTCGCCCGCTCCGAACTGGCCGAGCACGGCGCGCGCATCGATGGTGCGCTGCGCATCGGCGGCTCCACCCAGTTCAGCGCGCCCTACCTGGTGCCGCTGATCGCCGCCTTCATGGAGCGTTATCCCGACGTGACCGTGGAACTGGTGGTGGCCGACCAGCATGTCGACCTGCAGCGCGAGAAGCTGGATGTCACCGTGCGGCTGGGCGAGCTGGCGCCCAGCCGGCTGCATGCGCGCCAGCTCGGTACCTTGCGCATGCTCACCGTGGGCGCGCCGGGTTACTTCGCGCGGCATGGCCGACCCCGCACGCCGGCCGAGCTGGGCCGGCACGAGTGCATCCTGCGCCAGGGCAGCGGCGCTAGGCAGCGTTGGGACTATGCCCGCGGCAATCGCCGCCAATCGGTGGAAGTGCGCGGCCGCTTCCGCGCGGACAACGCCGCCGCCTGCAATGCCGCCGCCGCGGCCGGCCTGGGCATTGCGGTGGTCGCGCTGTGGCAGGTGCGTCCGCTGCTCGACCAGGGACGGCTGGAAACCGTGCTGGACGACTGGCAACTGCCCGGCCTGCCGCTGCACGTCGTGTGGCCGCCCGGCAAACAACTGCCCGCCCGCACGCGCGCCTTCATCGACTTCGCGGCGGCGCGCTGGACGGCCGAGCCGCCGGGTTGAGGCGGCCCCGGCCGTCTTGCCCGCCGGCCGCCTTGCCGCCACCATCGCCGCTCGACACGACGAGACAGGGTGCATGCGCGAAGCGGTGCCGGAAATGAAGGCCGCGGGTTCCCGCAACCCAGGTATCGATGCGCTGCGTGGCCTGGCGATCGTGCTGGTGGTGTTCAACCATCTCGGGATACGCATTCCGCTGGAGCAGAGCGCGCTGGCCGACGTGCTGCCGACCTGGCTGCTGAACCGGTTGAACTGGAACGGCTACGAGGCCGTATACGTGTTCTTCGTGATCTCCGGCTTCCTGATCGCGGGCAACACGTTGCGCCGCTGGGGCAGCCTCGCGGCGATCGATGCGCGCGCGTTCTACGCGCGGCGCTTTGCGCGCATCGTGCCCTGCCTGCTGGCCTTGCTGGTCGTGCTCGGCGCGCTGCACCTGTCCGGCGTGCAGGATTACGTGATCCATCGCGCCGGCCAGTCGTTGCCGGGTGCGCTGCTGTCGGCGCTGGGCCTGCACCTGAACGGGTACGAGGGGCGCACCGGTTACCTGCCCGGTTCGTGGGACGTGCTGTGGTCGCTTTCCATCGAGGAGGCGTTCTACCTCGGTTTCCCGCTGGCCTGCCTGCTGCTGCGCCGGCGTGCCTTGCTGGTGCCGCCGCTGGTGCTGCTCGCGCTGTCCCTGCCGTGGGCGCGCGCCGCGCTGCACGGCAACGAGATCTGGCTGGAGAAGGCCTACCTGCCGGGCATGGCGGCGATCGCCACCGGCGTGCTCGGCGCGCTGCTGGCCGATGCCTGCCGGCCGCCACGGCGCACCGCCGCCATGCTGGGCTGGCTGGGCGCGCTGGGCCTGGGCGCGGTGCTGCTGGACGGCGGCGCGCTGTGGCACTGGCTGCGCGACGGCTACATGCTGGTGCTCACGCTGTCCGCCCTGTGCCTGCTGCTGTGCTGCCGTTGGCGTGCCGAACTCGGCGAGGTGCCGCCGCGGCGCGGCCTCGGCTGGCTGCGTGCCTGGGGGCGCATGAGCTACGAGATCTACCTCACCCACATGTTCGTGGTGTTCGCGGTGGTGCGCGCGTACCGCGCCTGGGACGGCGACCCGGCGCGCGGCTGGCTGTGGTACCTGCCGGCGCTGGGGTTGTGCTGGCTGCTGGGCCTCGCGGTGGAGCGCTGGCTGTCGGTGCCGAGCGGGCGTTGGTTGCAAGCCCGGTTGATGGGCGCCGGATCGTGCGGACGCGCGCGGGTGCAAGCGGGCTAGGAATGCCCTGCTCAAAATCCACGCAGGCGGCCCTTCTGGACACCATGCCGCCTGCGTGGATTTGATCGGAACATCCCCGGGCAGCCGCGCAGGCCGTGCGAAAAGGCGGCCGCGGCTGAACGCAGCATGGCTGCATCGTCTCAAGAACGGGCCATTCCCGCCGATAGTGCGGCCATGACATCGCATGAATTTCATCCTTGTGCGGGTACGGTCGCGGATGCCTGCGAAGGTACGCGCATGCCCGCGCGTGCCGGACACCCCGCAAGCCCGGTGTCCGGCCAGGAAGTCCCGCGCACATGAGCCATTACAGCAAGCCGCCATCCGGCAACATCGTGGACTGGAGTCATCCCGACCTCCAGCTGTTGCTCAGCAAGACCGAAGGCTGGAGCCTGGACAACCGCGGCGTGCATGCGCCCCTGGCCTGCGAGCTGCACATCGGCTGGGGCGCCGGCGTGGGCCGTGCCGCGACCCTGGTCTACCAGCGCGAAGGGGTGATGGTGGTCGAGACGCGCTTCGCCATCCCCAAGGGCGAGCACGTGCGCGTGGATCGCATCCAGGCCGGCGCGGCACGCTCGAGCTGGGGCATCGTGGTGGATGGGCGCGAGGGCGTTCGCGCCGAGGATCGCGCCAACGGCGTCCATGTGCATTGGGTGCACATGCGCTGAGGGGCGCATCGGCTGATCTGGATCAGGGGCCGGTGCACCGGCGCCTTGCATCATGGTGTGCCGGCATTCCCCGCAAGGCGCCCCGATGCAGTTCGAACTCTCCACCTGTCACCACGATGCCGCCGCCATGACCGGCGCGTTGCGCGCGCTCGATGTCCATGCCTCGGTCGTGCTGGAGGCCGCGCACGGCCGGCTGGAAGTGCGCGCCAACGCCACGGCGGCGCAGGTGCTGGACAGGCTGCACGAGCTGGGATGCGCGGCGCGGCTGCTGGAGCAGCCGGTGCATGTCAGCGGCGGCAGTACCTGCTGCGGGCAGTGCGGCTGATCGCGGCGCTCGAGGCAACGTCATTCCGGCAAGCGGCTTGCGACAGCCGGGGGCCGCCTGCATGGCCACGGAGTTGCCGGATTCCGGCCTTTGCCGGGATGACGAGCCGCGCCAGGCTGCCTGGGACTCCAAGGCGCCCTGCACCGCCGGACGGTGCGGCGGCAGCTCGCCCGGTCGCCGCGCAGCGTGCGCCGGCGAGCCCGACTGCCAGCATGCGCACGTGCGTCTGCGGGCCGATGTTTGCCGGTCAGGCCGTCATTGCTGATCCTGCGGGTTCCCGCGCGTGGCGTGCATGCGCTGGATGCGCGCGATGCTGCCCCCATCGTACGTCACCACGTAGGTGGACCCTTCGTGCGCCTGCTGCCTGACCCGGACAGGATCGCTACGCATGGCCTTCTGCAGCGCCTCCTGGTGGAACGCCGCCAGATCGCCGTTGGGAATCAGCGTCAGCGGTGGACTGATCTGCTGGAAGCTGGTGAAGTGACTGCCGCACTCGGTGGTGTCGTTGCTGAACTTGAACCAGCCCTGGCCGCAGCTCTGGCCCGATACCTCCGGAAGGCGCTTCAGCCAGATGAAATACTTGTTCTCGTGCGTGATCCGCACGCGGTTGTAGCGTGCATCGTCGCCACCGATGTTGTCCGCGGTCCAGAAGCGCACGATGCTGGCTTCATGGCAGTCGGCCGACGCGCACTCCTGCAGCACCAGGTATTCGTTGTCCTGCAGGGATATCGGCTCGATGCTGAGGATGTCGCCCTTCACCAGTGCCTGCGCGGGAAATACCACCGACGGCATGCGCGGATCGACCTTGAAGTCCCCGGAAATCAGGTAACCGCCACGCTGCGACGAGAACGATGGCGCGGTGACCTTCACGGCGGGCAGCTCGGTTTGCGCCGAAGCGGCGAAACCCGCCAATGCAAGCCAGCCGGACAACGCGATACCCGTGGTCTTCATGGAGACTCCGATGACGCCCCGTCGCCGGCCGGCCCGGTGATCAGGCCGGCGCGCCGCGCAGCGCCCGCCCGTAAGTGTGCACCTCGTCCACCAGCACGCGCACGTGTCCGGGATCGACTTCCGGCGTGATGCCGTGGCCGAGGTTGAACACGTGGCCGGGGTGCGGGCCGTAGCTGTCGAGCACGGCGCGCGCCTCGCGGCGGATCACCTCGGGGCCGGCGCGCAGGATCGCGGGGTCGAGGTTGCCCTGCAGCGCCACCTTGCCGCCCACGGCACGGCGCGCGTCGGCCAGGTCGACCGTCCAGTCCACGCCCAGCGCGGCGCAGCCTGAATCCGCCATCTCGGCGAGATGCGCGTTGGCCCCCTTGGAGAACAGGATCACCGGCAGCTCGCGCGCATGCGCGTCGTTCTTCAGCGCGGCGACGATCTGCGCCATGTAGCGCAGCGAGAATTCGCGGAACGGCGCGGGGCCGAGCAGGCCGCCCCAGGTGTCGAAGACCATCAGCGCCTGCGCGCCGGCCGCGGCCTGCGCCGCGAGGTAGGCGGACACGCTGCACGCCAGCACGTCGAGCAGTTGATGGGCCAGCGCAGGTTCGTTCCAGCACATCGCCTTCAGCGTGGCGAAGTCGCGCGAGCCGCTGCCTTCCACCATGTAGCAGGCCAGCGTCCACGGACTGCCGGCGAAGCCGATCAGCGGCACGCGGCCGGCCAGCTCGCGGCGGATCAGCCGCACCGCGTCCATCACGTAGCGCAGTTCGCCGTCCATGTCGGGCACGGCCAGCCGCGCGATGTCGGTGGCGCTGCGCAGCGGGTGCGCGAACTGCGGGCCTTCGCCCTGCGCGAAGGAGAGACCGAGGCCCATCGCGTCGGGGATGGTGAGGATGTCGGAGAACAGGATCGCCGCGTCAAGATCGAAGCGCTGCAGCGGCTGCAGCGTCACCTCGCAGGCGAACTCGGGGTTCTGCGCCAGGCCCATGAAGCTGCCGGCGCGCTCGCGCGTGGCGCGGTATTCGGGCAGGTAGCGGCCGGCCTGGCGCATCACCCAGACCGGCGTGGTGTCGACGGGCTCGCGCCGCAACGCGCGCAGGAAACGGTCGTTCTTCAGCGGTGGATTCATCTCATCGTCCGTAAGGGCCTTCCAGGCCCTGGGCGAACATCACGCGGTAGCCGCGCTTGAGCTGGGCGTCGCGCGCCTTCTCGAACGCGCTGATCGCGGCTTCGCGTTCCAGGAACTGCTCGCGCCTGAGCGTGGCCTTGCCGCCCTGCTGGCCCGTCTCGCGGTACAGCGTCCAGCCGCCGAGCAGATCCTGCTCCAGCACGATCTGGACGTAGCGGGGCGCCTCGGTGCTGCCGGGCAGGTTTTGCAGGTAGAGGCGCATGGGGCGAGGCGTTGGGCGTGAGCCGGGAGCCACAGTTTACAGGTGGGCAAGCGCTTTGTCGGAGCGCGCGAAAGCGGGAAGCAGCTGAAAGGGACGAGTCGACAGAGCAGGCATGGCGACGGTGCGTCCCGCGCCTCTCTCGCTGCCCACGGCCGCCCGTCGCGCACAGGGTGCGCCCCTACGCCGACGCGATCGCCTCGCGCAGCACGGCCAGCACTTCCTCCCCGGCCACCCCGCCCACGATCTCGGCTCGGCCGATGCCGCGCCACAGGATCAGCCGCAGGGTGCCGGCGGTGTTCTTCTTGTCCAGCCGCATCAGGGCGAGCAACTGCTCCGGATCGAAGCCGGCAGGCACGGCGGCGGGCAGGCCCGTGGTTTCCAGCAGGCGCTGCAGGCGCGCGGTGTCGGCAGCCCCGGCCATGCCCAGCCGCTCGGACAGCCGCGCCGCCAGCAGCATGCCGACCGCCACGCCTTCGCCGTGCAGCAGGGTGGTGTAGCGGCCGGCGGTTTCCAGCGCGTGGCCGAAGGTGTGGCCGAGGTTGAGCAGGGCGCGCTCGCCCTGTTCGGTCTCGTCGCGCGCCACCACGCCGGCCTTGTAGCGCAGCTTGCGCGCGATCGCCTCGACCACGGCGGTCTCGTCGCGCGCCGCCAGCGCGCCGGCGTGCGCTTCCAGCCACGCAAAGAACGGCTCGTCGCCGATCGCCGCGCCCTTGATCACCTCGGCGAGGCCGGCGCGGTATTCGCGATCGGGCAGGGTGGCCAGGGTGTCGATGTCGGCCACCACCGCGCGCGGCTGGTGGAAGGCGCCGACCAGGTTCTTGCCGGCCGGCAGGTTCACGCCGGTCTTGCCGCCCACCGAGGAATCCACCATCGCCAGCAGGGTGGTGGGCATCTGGATGAAGTCGATGCCGCGCATCCAGCATGCCGCGCTGAAGCCGGCGAGGTCGCCCACCACGCCGCCGCCCAGCGCGATCACGCAGGCGTCGCGGGTGGCGCCCAGCCCGGCCAGCGCCGCCAGCGCGCGTTCCACGTTGGCGAAGCTCTTGTGCGCTTCGCCGTCGTCGAGCAGGAAGCTCGACCACTGCAGGCCGTCGAGGCCGCGCGCCACGCGTTCGAGGTAGAGCGGCGCCACCGTGGTGTTGCTCGCCACCAGGACATGGCGGCCGCGCAGCATGGCGCGCCAGCGAGCACTGTCGCCGAGCAGCCCGCGGCCGATCCAGACGGGGTAGCTGCGCGCGCCGAGGGCGACGTCGATGGTGGTGGGGCTGGGAGGGTTCATGCGGCGGGCGAGGGCGTGGGGAGGGAGTGGCGTTGCCAGTGCAGGTCGATCAGCGCGATGGCCCGCATGCCGATCGCCGCGATGCCGTGGGTGGAGGGCAGCACGAGGTCGGCGGTTTCGCGGTACAGCGGTTCGCGGATCGCCGCCATCGCTTCGAGGCGCGCGCGGCGGTCGGCCCCGGCCAGCAGCGGACGCTGGGTATCGCGCGCCAGCCGTTCGAGTTGTTCCTCGATGCCGGCCTGCAGCCACAGCACGTAGCCGCGCGTCGCCAGCAGGGCGCGATTGCGCGGATCGAGCACCGCGCCGGCACCGGTGGCCAGCAGCACGCCGGCTCCGGCGCTGAATTCGTCCAGCAGTGCGCTCTCGCGCTGGCGGAAGCCGGGCTCGCCCTCGAGCTCGAACACGGTGGCGACGTCCGTGCCGGTGCGGCGCTCGATCTCGCGGTCGAGGTCGACGAAGGAGAGGCCATAATGCGTGGCGAGCCGTCGGCCGAGCGAAGTCTTGCCCGCGCCGGTCGGGCCGATCAGGAACAGGTTGCGCGACGGATTCATGCGACAACTCTAACAGCAGGTGTTTGGATGGCCGAACGGATTTTGCTCGCCGGTTGTGGCGACCTTGGTTTGCGCGTGGCCGCACGCCTGCTGGCGCAGGGCCACGAAACGTGGGCGCTGCGCCGTACTCCCCCGCCGCAGGGCGGACCCGGCCTGCGCTGGCTGGGGGCCGACCTCGCGCAGCCGCATACGCTGGGCGGCTTGCCTGCAGGCATCACCCGCGTGGTGTACCTGCCCGCGCCGGACGCGCGCGACAAGGCGGCGTACCGCGCGCTGTTCGTGGACGGGCTGCGCCACCTGCTGGAGGCGCTGGACGGCCGCGCGCTGCGGCAGGTGCTGCTGGTGTCCTCCAGCGCGGTGTACGGCGAGCACGACGGCGACTGGGTGGACGAAGACACGCCGCCCGCGCCGGCGGGCTTCAACGGCGCGCTGCTGCTCGAAGCCGAGCAGTGGCTGGCGGCGCAGGCCGTGCCGTCCACCGTGCTGCGCCTGGCCGGCCTGTACGGGCCAGGCCGCCTGCAGCTGGTCGAGCGCCTGCGCGGCGGGGCGCTGCGCGTGCCGCGCGAGGTGCCGCACTGGGCCAACCGCATCCATGTCGACGACGCGGCGGCGGCGGTCGCGCACCTGTTGCGCCTGCCCGTGCCCGGGCCCTTGTACCTGGGCGTGGACGACACGCCGCTGCCGCTGGACGAGCTGTACGACTTTCTTGCGCAGCTGGTCGACGCGCCGCCGCCGCCCGAAGGCCCGGCGCCCGCCGGCGTGGGCAGCAAGCGGCTGAGCAATGCCCGCTTGCGGGCCAGCGGCTGGATGCCGCAATGGCCCGATGCACGCGACGGTTACGCGGCCTTGCTGGATACTTGAGCTTTCCCCCACGGAGTCCGCAGATGGCCAGTTTCCCGATCCCGCACGCCATGGTCAGCACCGGCAACGAGCTGCACGGCTACCGCGTGGTACGCACGCTGGGCATCGTGCGCGGCATCACCGTGCGTTCGCGCAGCGTGGTGGGCAACCTGGGCGCCGCGCTGCAGACCCTGGTGGGCGGCAACATCACGATCTACACCGAGCTGTGCGAGAAGGCGCGCGAGGAGGCCTTCGAGCTGATGCTGCAGCACGCCGGCGCGATGGGGGCGAACGCGGTGATCGCGATGCGCTACGACGCCAACGACGTGGCCGAAGGCGTCACCGAGGTGCTGTCCTACGGCACGGCGGTGCAGGTGGAGCCGGTGTAGCAGGCCGCTACAGCGGCCTGCTACACGCGATCCACGGATGGGTCGCACGCTGGTCAATCACCCAGGTGATTGACCAGCGGAGCCGAGTCCGGTCTTGTGCCGGACTCGGCGAGTCGGGAAAGTGCAGGAAAGCACTTTTCCGACATTCAGTGGCGAGGCACTGGATCTCGCGGCTTGTCTCGCCCCGGACCCCGGGGGAAAGGACGCACTCCGTCACGCGTGCGTGAGCCCCGTCATGTGGCGGTCGTCGTCGTATTCCACGACGCTGTCGGCGAGCGCGGGCAGGGTGGCCAGGGCATGGCGGCTGAGCCGCTCGTAGTGCTGCAGGAAGCGTTCCAGGTTGGCGGCGTCCATCGCCAGCGGCGCATGCCGGGCCAGCAGCTCCTGCTCGGTTTCGCCACGCCAGCGGCGCACCACGTTCCAGTTCGGCGCCTGCAGCACGATCAACGCGTCGAACTTGCGCCACAGGGGCTGGTAGCCGCGCAGCTGCTTGTTGACCCAGTGGCGCCAGCTGCCATCGGGATCTTCCTCGCGCTCCAGCCGGTTCGCCGGTTCGTCCAGCGCGGCCTGCGACTGCGGCCGGATGCCCAGCGCCCAACCCTCCACGATCACCAGCTGCGGCGGCCGGGTGACGCGCGGCCAGCGCGAAGGCGGCATGCGCGTATCGCGGCCCTTGTCGAAGCGCGGCCACGACACCGGCAGCTTTTCCGAAGCCTGCGGCAGCGCGGCCAGCACCGAGAGCAACAGCTCGATCTCGTGCGTGCCCGGCACGCCGCGGGTGCGCAGCAACGGGTGGATCTGCTGGGCCATCAGTTCGCGGTCGCTGCGCGAGTAGTAGAAGTCGTCCAGCGACAGCACCTCGGTGGGCCAGCCGCGCGCCTCGGCCTGTGCCTTCATCTCGCGCGCCAGCGTGCTCTTGCCACTGCCCTGCAGGCCGGACAGGCCGATGAGGTAGGGTCGGCGCGAACGGGCGATGCGCCCCGCGTACTGGTCCAGCAGATGGCCGGCCAGCGAGGCGTTTGGCGCGGCGACGTGCGGCCTCGGGGCATTCATCGGCGGTCTCCCGCTTCGGGCGGGCGCAGCCGGCCGTGGGCACGGGCCGGGTGGGGGATTGGGTTAAGATGTGCCGGTTTCATCCGCGTCATGATGGCGCGAGCGCGCCACGTTTCAAGGGAAAAGTTTCAAAGCCATGTTGAGCCCCGAGATTCTTGATACTTTCCGGCAGTTGCTGGAGGAGGCGAAGGCTTCCGGCGACGCCGAGCCCACCGCGATGAACCTGGCCACGGTGGATGCCGACGGTCGCGTCGCCTCGCGCATCGTGCTGCTCAAGGGCGTGGACGAACGCGGCCTGCGCTTCCACACCAACTACGACAGCGACAAGGGCGGCCAGCTGGCGGCGCACCCGCAGGTGGCGCTGTGCTTCCACTGGAAACTCTTGCGCCACGGCGTGCAGGTGCGCGTGGAGGGCATGGCGCGCAAGCTGCAGGTGGAGGAATCGGACGCGTACTTCGCCACCCGCCCGCGCGGCAGCCAGATCGGCGCCTGGGCCTCGCTGCAGTCACAGACGCTGCCCGACCGCCACAGTTTCGACGAGCGCGTGGCGCGCTACGAGCACGAGTTCGAAGGCCGCGAGGTGCCGCGCCCGCCGCACTGGGGCGGCTACCTGGTGGAGCCGGACATGGTCGAGTTCTGGTACGGCGCCGAGTTCCGCCTGCACGACCGCGTGCGCTGGAGCCGGCACGGCCAGACCTGGACCCGCCGGCTGCTGTACCCGTGAGCAGGCCCGCGCCATGAGCCGTTCCGTGCCCGCCGGGCATGCCGGGCAGCACGGCTTCGTGGTGCATACGCGCGGCCGCGGTTTCGCCGAGATCACCGACAAGGTCGCCGACGCGGTGGCCGCCAGCGGCGTGCAGCTGGGCATCGCCCACGTGTTCACCGCGCACACCAGTTGCTCGCTGCTGCTCAGCGAGAACGCCGACCCCGCGGTGCGCGAGGATCTCGAGCGCTGGCTGGCGCGCGCCGTGCCGGACGGTGACGCGATCTTCACGCACGACGCCGAAGGGCCCGACGACATGCCCGCGCACGTGCGCGCCGTGCTCACCGGCGTCAGCCTTGTCGTGCCGGTGCACGGCGGCCGGCTGCAGCTCGGCACCTGGCAGGGCCTGTTCCTGTGGGAGCATCGCCGCGACCCGCACCAGCGCAGGGTCACCGTGACCGTGCTGGGGCATTGAACGCGTGACGGACCACTACCCGCGACGCATCGTCTGCCTCACCGAGGAGCCCACCGAGGTGCTCTACGCGCTGGGCGAGCAGCAGCGCATCGTCGGCATCTCCGGCTTCACCGTGCGCCCGCCGCGGGCGCGCAAGGAAAAGCCCAAGGTCTCGGCCTTCACCAGCGCGAAGATAGTCGAGATCCTCAAGCTCGAACCGGACCTGGCGATCGGCTTCTCCGACATCCAGGCCGACATCGCGCGCGAGCTCATCAAGGCCGGCGTCGAGGTGTGGATCAGCAACCACCGCAGCGTGGACGGCATCCTCGCCTACATCCGCCGTCTCGGCGCGATGGTCGGCGCGCATGAAAAGGCCGAGGCCTACGCGCAGCGCGCCGAGGCGCACCTGGCGGCCGTGCGCGCGGTCGCCGCACGCCTGCCGCGCCGGCCGAAGGTGTACTTCGAGGAATGGGACGAACCCATCATCACCGGCATCCGCTGGGTGGCCGAGCTGATCCAGATCGCCGGCGGCGAGGACTGCTTCCCCGAACTGGCCCGCGAGCCGCTGGCGAAACAGCGCATCCTGCCGAACGGCGACGAAGTGGTGCGGCGCGCGCCCGACATCATCCTCGGGTCATGGTGCGGCAAGCGCTTCCGTGCGGAGAAGGTGGCGGCCCGTCCAGGCTGGGAGGCGATCCCCGCGGTGCGCGACGGCGAGCTGCACGAGATCAAGTCGCCGATCATCCTGCAGCCCGGGCCGGCGGCGCTGTTCGACGGGCTGGATGCAATCCACGCAGTGGTTGCCGCCTGGGCGCGGCGCTGAGGAGCGCGGAAACCGGGGGACTGCCTCGGCCTTCCCTCTCCAGCCGCTGGAGACGGCATGGGCCTCGCCCCCGGGCGGGCGACGGGCGTCAGCCCACGAGTGCCAGCCGCATGCCGGCATCCAGCAGCGGCGCCGCCACCAGAATCCGCGCCAGCAGCAAGCCGATGATCACCACGGTAGGCGAGAAATCGATCATCCCCACCACCAGGCGCCCGCGCAGCGGCCGCAGCAGCGGATCGACGATCACGCCGAGCAGCCGCAGCAGTGGCTGGCGCTGGTCGGGGGCGAACATGCTCAGCAGCGACCAGCCGAACACCAGCACCAGGTAGAACAGCAGCACGAAGTCGAGCAGCTCGGCCAGCGACAGCACGATCAGGCCGGGCAGGCGCGGCAGCAGCCCCATCAGCGCGAACAGCACCAGCCGCTTCAGCAGCATCGCCAGCCACGCCACCAGCAGCGCGGCGAGGTTGATGCGCCGCCAGTTCGGCAGCACGCGGCGAAGCGGCGCCAGCACCGGGTTGGTGGTGCGGTAGATGAACTGGCTGAGCGGATTGTGGAAGTCGGCGCGGCAGGCTTCGGCGGCGAGGCGCAGCAGGAACAGCGTGGCGACGGCGTCGAAGGCGAGTTCGACCAGCAGCGCGATGGCGTTGAGGAGGTAGCTCATGCGGGATTCCCGTTGTTGTCCAGCGCGGCGGCCAGTTCGGCGCCGCGGCGGGTGGCGGCGGCGACGGCGCGGGCGGTCATGCGCGGCAGGCCGTCGGCGGCGAAGCTTTCCAGTGCGGCCTGGGTGGTGCCGTTCGGCGAGGTGACGCGGCGGCGCAGTTCGGCGGGGGCCTCGCCGGTTTCCTCCAGCATGCGGCCCGCGCCGAGACAGGTCTGCGCGGCGAGCGCGCGGGCGGTCTCGCGCGGCAGGCCCTGCGCCACGGCGGCCTCCTCCAGCGCCTCGACCAGGGCGAAGAAGTAGGCCGGGCCGGAGCCGGAGAGCGCGGTGACGGTGTCCATCAGTGCCTCGTCGTCGATCCAGCGGGTGAGCCCGACGGCGTCCATGATGTGCTGCGCCTGCGCGCGCTGCGCCGCGCTGACCCGATGGTTGGCGCAGAGGCCGGTGGCGCCGGCGCCGATCAGCGCGGGGGTGTTCGGCATGCAGCGCACGATCGGCAGCGCGCCCAGCCAGCGTTCGAGCTGGTCCAGCCGCACGCCGGCGGCGATCGAGATCAGCAGCGGGCGCTGTCCCTGCAGCGCCATGCGCAACTCGCCGTGTACCTTGGGCATGGCCTGCGGCTTCACCGCCAGCACGATCACGTCGGCGTCGGCCACGGCCAGCCGGTTCTCGGCCCAGGTGGCCACGCCGAAGTCGCGGCCCAGCCGTTCGCGCGTTTCGGCCAGCGGGTCGGCCACGCGGATGTCGGCGGGTGCCAGGCCGGTGGCGAGCAGGCCGCCGATCAGGCTGCGGGCCATGTTGCCGCCACCGATGAAGGCGATGCGTGTCATGGGGAACCCTGGATGGTGGAGACGGCCGCATACCTTACCGGAGCCGGCGTCGGCGTGCGTCCCTTTCGCGCTCCGCTTGCCCGCCGCAGCCCGCCTGGTGGACAGGCCGGGCATCCTTTGGTGACCGGGTGCGCAAACCGCCGCGAAGGCTGGCCGTGCGACCCGCGGCGCGAGTAGTATCGGCTCGCTGCATGGGGGAACCGGATGGCCGGGCTGCAGGCGCGCGCCGCGTGCCGCGGCCATCCGTCGCCGATCCGCTGCAGCCATCGCCACAGCATCCTGACGACCGGTTGAGGGGAACCCCTGATGGACATCGCCGAACTGCTTGCCTTCTCGGTGAAGAACAAGGCATCGGACCTGCACCTTTCCGCCGGCCTGCCGCCGATGATCCGCGTGGACGGCGACGTGCGCCGCATCAACATCCCGCCACTGGAACACAAGCAGGTGCATTCGCTGGTGTACGACATCATGTCGGACAAGCAGCGGCGCGACTACGAGGAATTCCTGGAGACCGACTTCTCGTTCGAGATCCCCGGCCTGGCGCGCTTCCGCGTCAACGCGTTCACCCAGAACCGCGGCGCCGGCGCGGTGTTCCGCACGATTCCCTCCGAAGTGCTGACGCTGGAGGACCTCGGCTGCCCGAAGGTGTTCAAGGAGCTGATCGAGCAGCCGCAGGGCCTGATCCTGGTGACCGGGCCCACCGGCTCGGGCAAGTCGACCACGCTGGCGGCGATGGTCGACCACATCAACAAGAACGAATACGGCCACATGCTCACGGTCGAGGATCCGATCGAGTTCGTGCACACCTCGCAGAAGTGCCTGGTCAACCAGCGCGAGGTGCACCGCGACACGCACGGCTTCAACGAGGCGCTGCGCTCGGCGCTGCGCGAGGACCCGGACTACATCCTGGTGGGCGAGCTGCGCGACCTGGAGACGATCCGCCTGGCGCTCACCGCCGCGGAAACCGGCCACCTGGTGTTCGGCACCGTGCACACCAGCTCGGCGGCCAAGACCATCGACCGCATCATCGACGTGTTCCCCGCCGGCGAGAAGCCGATGGTGCGCTCGATGCTGTCCGAGTCGCTGCGCGCGGTGATCTCGCAGTCGCTGCTGAAGAAGACCGGCGGCGGCCGCATCGCGGCGCACGAGATCATGGTGGCCGTGCCGGCGATCCGCAACCTGATCCGCGAGGACAAGGTGGCGCAGATGTACTCGGCGATCCAGACCGGCCAGCAGTTCGGCATGCAGACGCTGGACCAGTGCCTGCAGGACCTGGTGAAGCGCGGCCTGGTGTCGCGGCAGGAGGCGTCCAGCTACGCCAAGAACAAGGACCTTTTCAGGTGAGGCCGGGAACGGGATACGGGGAACGCGGCATGTGCGGGGCACGGCATCCCTCGACGGTGCGCTTCGCCCGGGCATGTGATCGAAGCCGGGTCTCCGGGCATTCCTCGCCCTCCGCGTTCCCGGTTCCCGGTTCCCCGTTCCCTGCTCCCGGAGGAGCGCACCCATGAGCGAATTCGATTTCACCTCCTTCCTCAAGCTGATGGTGCACAAGCAGGCCTCGGACCTGTTCATCACCGCCGGCGTGGCGCCGTCGATGAAGGTGCAGGGGCGCATCGTGCCGATCACGCAGAGCCCGCTGTCCATCCAGCAGTCGCGCGACATGGTGCTCAACGTGATGACGCCCTCGCAGCGCGAGGAATTCGAGAAGACCCACGAGTGCCAGTTCGCGATTTCCGCGCAGGGCGTGGGCCGCTTCCGCGTGTCGTGCTTCTACCAGCGCAACTGCGTGGGCATGGTGCTGCGCCGGATCGAGTCGAAGATCCCGACGATCGAGGAGCTGAACCTGCCGCCGGTGATCAAGCAGCTGGCGATGACCAAGCGCGGCATCATCATCTTCGTGGGCGGCACCGGCACCGGCAAATCCACCTCGCTGGCGTCGATGATCGGCTACCGCAACCAGAACTCGACCGGCCACATCATCACCATCGAGGACCCGATCGAGTACGTGCACAAGCACGAGGGCTGCATCATCACCCAGCGCGAGCTGGGCATCGACACCGACAGCTGGGACAACGCGCTGAAGAACACCCTGCGCCAGGCGCCCGACGTGATCATGATCGGCGAGGTGCGCACGCGCGAGACGATGGAGCACGCGATCAACTTCTCCGAGACCGGCCACCT
The DNA here is from genome assembly GCF_040812275.1 of Rhodanobacter geophilus. Classification (NCBI taxonomy): domain Bacteria; kingdom Pseudomonadati; phylum Pseudomonadota; class Gammaproteobacteria; order Lysobacterales; family Rhodanobacteraceae; genus Rhodanobacter; species Rhodanobacter geophilus. Next base: position 141,102 of record NZ_JBFOHL010000005.1, read on the forward strand.
GTGCCTCTGCACGCTGCACGCGAACAACGCGAACCAGGCGATGGACCGCATCCTGCACTTCTTCCCTGAGGACCGCCGCCAGCAGCTGTTCATGGACCTGTCGCTGAACCTCAAGGGCGTGGTGGCGCAGCAGCTGATCCCGACGCCGGACGGCAAGGCGCGCCGCGTGGCGGTGGAGATCCTGCTGGGCACGCCGCTGGTGCAGGACTACATCCGCCAGGGCGAGGTGCACAAGCTCAAGGACGTGATGAAGGAATCCAACCTGCTCGGCATGAAGACCTTCGACCAGAGCCTGGTCGAGCTGTACCACGCCGGCGAGATCAGCTACGAGGACGCGCTGCGGCACGCCGACAGCGCGAACGAGGTGCGCCTGCGCATCAAGCTGGCGCAGGGCGGTGACGCGCACACGCTGTCGCAGGGGCTGGAAGGCGTGGAAGTGGAGCAGACCCGCGGTGGCGACAGCTTCGGCGGCGGCCTGCTGCAGCGCTGAGCTTCGAGCGGGCGGCAGAAACGAGGAAGGCGCCCGAGGGGCGCCTTCTTCGTTTCCCGGGCCGTTGCGCAGCGGCTTACTTCAGCGTGGTCTGGCTGGTGATCACGATGCCGCTGTCGTCCACGTGAAGCTCGGCGTCGATGCTGTCCACACGTTGCGCCTGGGCTTCCATCGCGGCGAACTGCGCCTTGGAGCGGGCCGCGTCGGCGGCGGCCTGGGCGGCCTCGTCGGCCGGCGTGGTCTCGCCGGTGATCGTGGGCTCGTCGCTCTTGCTCATCTCGGCGGCCGCCGCGGCGAGGCTGTCGGACTTCATCTCCATGAATTTCAGCCAGTCCAGGTACATCGCGCCGGAGAGGTGCATGCGCGCCAGCTGGCCGGGTTCGCCGGAGGGATCGCGCAGCGTGCCGGCGAGCTTGGCGTTCTCGCCGGCGCCGATGCCCAGCGCGAGCGCCTTGTCGCCCGTGGCCAGCCACGCCGGTTCGCCGAGCATGCCGGTCACGTCCGGCGGCAGCGCCACCGGAGCGGCGTTCGGGGCCGGCTTCAGCCTGGCCAGCGCGGGCACCATCATCTGGCCGGTGGCGAGCAGGCCGGCGGGGTCGCTGCTGCCCAGCACGATGCGGCCGGTGAAGTTCGGCAGGCTGCTGGTCTTGTCGGCGCTCAGCGTGTCCAGCGCGAGGCGCACGCCGAGCAGGTTGCCGAACGGCGGGAGCGCCGTCTTCGGCAGCGACTCGCCCAGCTTGGCGAAACTGTCGTTGAGGTCGACCAGCATCGGGCAGGTGAACGGCTTGGCCGCCACCGCGTCGGCCTGGGCCGACCAGAACGTGCGCAGCACGGTGACCGGCAGCGCGAGGCTGAGGTCGAACGGCGCCACGTTGGCGCCGTTGCCCAGGCCGGGCAGCTCCACCTTGAGGCCGCTGAAGGCCTTGCTGATGTCGTCGGCCAGCGCCACGTCGAAGCGGCCGTCCTGGTGCTTGGCGTCCAGCCGGGTGTAGCCGAAGCTCAGCGACGGCACGCGCGCGGCGATGCGGCCGGCCTCGGGTATGCAGCTCGGCGAGCTCTTCAGCAGGTTCGCCACCGGCTCGCCGGTGTGGGCCGATTCGGCGCCGGCATGGGCCTTCTCGATCGCCGCGATCAGCGGGTCGCTGCCGGAAACCACCAGCGGCAGCGCACGGGTGAGGTCGAGCTGGCCGACCAGCCATTTCGCATAGCCCTTGTTCTGAACCAGCGCGGCGAGGCGGCCGTCGTCCTGCAGGCTCTTTGCCGGGCGGTCCAGGCCCAGGGTCTGGCGCAGCAGCGGCGTGGCGGCGTTGGCCGGCAGCAGCGCCGCCACCATCTGCCTGCCGACCACGGCGAGCACCAGTTCGGTGCCCGAGGCGGGGAACACCTGCCGGCGATAGCCCTGCGTGCCGATCGTCGCGCTGTCGAGCTTCTTGCCATAGGCGGCTTCCAGGCGGCCCACGAAGCCCTCGAAGGCCTTGGGGTCGGCGAGCTCGATGCGCAGCACCGGCGCCATGCCCTCGCCGTAGAACACGAAGCGGCCCTTGAGGTCGAGGCCGTTGGCCTGGGCGAAGCCCTCGATGGTCTTGCCCTTGAACTCGGCGGCGAAGACGCGCACCAGGCGTGCGGCATCGGGATCGTCGGCCTGCAGGCGTACGGCAAAGGCCTCCATCTGGGCGACCTGCGAGGGCAGTTGCAGATCGGCCTGCGCGAGCAGTGCCTGGCGCGTGTCGTCGTCCAGCACGGCCAGGTTGGCGGCCGCGTACGGCGTGTCCGCCGGCACGAAGGCCAGTGGCGCGTTCTTGTCCTTGTGCGAGCAGGCCGCCAGCGCGACGCAGGCCAGCCCCAGCGCGATGAAGCGCGTCCTCGATTGCATGGTGTTCCCCGGTGGTGGATGCCGCGTGCGCATTATGCCTGTTCCGCGGCTTGCTGCGGTGCAAGACGGCCGGCCATCCAGCCGTCCGCGGAGGGTCGTGTCGCGCTGGAAACCGCGTTCAGCGCGCCAACAGTTCGGCCAGCACGGCCATGCGCACGAACACGCCGTTGGCCACCTGTTCCAGGATGCGCGACTGCGCGCCGTCGGCCACCTCGTCGGCGATCTCGATGCCGCGGTTGAGCGGGCCGGGGTGCATCACCAGGCAGCCTTTCGCGGCCTGCTTCAGGCGGCGCTGGTCGAGGCCGTACTGGCGGAAGTAGGCGGCCTCGTCGGGCAGGTCGGTGGCGGCCATGCGCTCCTTCTGCAGGCGCAGCATGATCGCCACGTCGGCGCCCGCGATGGCGCTGTCGAAATCCTCGGTGTAGCGGCACTGCGAGAACTCGGCGGCGTCCGGCAGCAGCGCGACGGGGCCGCACAGGCGGATCTCGCCCACGCCCAGCGCGGCGAGCGCATGCACGTCCGAGCGCGCCACGCGCGAGTGGCGGATGTCGCCGCAGATCGTCACCACCAGGTTCTCGAAATCCGGCCGGTGCTGGCGGATGGTCAGCGCATCCAGCAGGCCCTGGGTGGGGTGGGCGCGGTTGCCGTCGCCGGCGTTGATCACCGACACGCCGCTCATCGCGTGGCGCACCAGTTCGTCCGGCGTGCCGGAGACCTTGTGGCGCACCACGATGGCATCCAGGTGCATCGCCTCCAGCGTGTGCAGGGTGTCGTACAGCGCCTCGCCCTTGGCGGTGGAGGAGAAGCCGATGTCGAAGTTGATCACGTCGGCGCCGAGCCGGCGCGCGGCCAGCTCGAACGAGGTGCGGGTGCGCGTGGACGGCTCGAAGAACAGGTTGAGCACGGTGCGGCCGGCCAGCGTGTCCAGCTTGCGGGTGCCGTGCGCGCAGGCGTCGCGGATCGCGATCGCGCGGTCGAGCAGGCGCTCGACGCTGGCGCGCGGCAGGTGTTCCAGCGTGGTGAGGTGGCGCAGGCGTGGGCTCATGGCGTGGTGGCGGGAGTGGGGAATTCGGAAAGGGGCGTGGGCTCGGCCAGCCAGCGCTCTAGGATCACGGCGGCGGCCTCGGCGTCGATCGCCGCGGCATCGCGGCGGCGCTTCAGGCCGGCCGCGCGGGCGGCGGCGAAGCGGCGGGCGGCTTCCCGCGAGCTGTGGCGCTCGTCGATCAGCGCCACCGGCAGGGCATAGCGCTGCTGCAGCGTGGCGGCGAAGCGGCGTGCCCGTTTGCTGGCGGGCTGTTCCCCGCCTTCGAGCGTGAGCGGCAGGCCCACGACCAGGGTGTCGGGCAGCCATTCGCCGCGCAGCGCGTCCAGTTGCGGCCAGTCCGGCTCGCCGTCGCGCACCGCGAGCACGGCGAGTGCGCGGGCACTGGCGGTGAGCGCATTGCCCACTGCCACGCCGATCAGTTTGCTGCCGACGTCGAAACCGAACGCGCAGCTCATGCGTGGCCCGCGTAGCCGGTCAGCTGCAGCGGGTCGACGCCGACCAGGCCGGCGGCGGCGCTCCAGCGCTCCTCCAGCGGCGTGTCGAACACCACCCGCTCGCAGGCCTCGGCGGTGAGCCAGGCGTTCGCCATCAGTTCCTGCTCCAGCTGCCCGGCATCCCAGCCGGCGTAGCCCAGCGCCATGATCGCCTGGCGCGGGCCTTCGCCGGCGGCCATCGCCACCAGGATGTCGCGCGAGGTGGTCACCGACCACGCGGCGTTGATGCGGTAGCTCGACTCCCAGTGGCCGGGCTCGCGGTGCAGCACGAAGCCGCGCTCCTGCTGCACCGGGCCGCCGATCAGCACCGGCGCGTCGACCAGCTCGGGGTCGCTGCATTCCAGCTTCATCTGCGCCAGCACGTCGCCGAAGCGGTACTGCGACAGCTGGTTCACCAGCAGGCCCACCGCGCCATCCTCGTTGTGCTGGCAGAGCAGGGCCACGCCGCGCGAGAACGGCGGTTCGGCCAGTCCCGGCATGGCGATGAGGAAGTGACCGGTGAGGGTGGGCGGTTCGGTGCGGCTCATGCACCCATTGTAAGCCCGCGGGTCGTTACTTGCTCCTCAACACGCCGCCGGGCAGGAACTGCCAGGTGCGGGTGATGTAGAGCTCGTCCACCTTCGCCTCGGCCGGCAGCGGCGGGAACGGCGCGGCCAGCCGCACGATGCGTTCGGCGGCGGCGTCCAGCAGCGGCTGGCCGGAGCTGCGGATCACGTCGATGCTGCGGATGCTGCCGTCGCGGTTGATGCCCACGGTAAGCAGCAGGTCGCCGTGCAATTCGCGCCGGCGCGCCTCTTCCGGGTAATTGAGGTTGCCCACCCGCTGCACGCGGTCGGACCAGCCGCGCATGTAGGCGGCGTAGACGTATTCCTTGGTGTTGGCCGAGATGTACTTCTTGCGCGGGCGCTTGGCATAGGCCTGGGTCTGGTCGCGCAATTCGGCGGCAAGCTGGGCCATCTCCTGCTGGCGGCGCAGGTCCCGCGCGCTGGGTGCGTCCTGCGGCGGCACCTCGGTCTGTGCAGTGTCGCTGTCCACGCTGAAGCGGCTCTGGCCGCGGGTGGTGACCATGCGCTGCGGCGTGGCCTCGCGCGGCTGCGGCGTGGCGGCGGCGACGTTCTGCACTGCCGTGCCGGGATCGGGCTTGGGCAGCGCGCCGGAGAACGGCTGCGAGGGCCGTGCGGCATGGTCGCTCTGGCCGCCGCCGCTGTTGTTCGCCTGGGCCAGGAAATCGGCCTGGTCCGGCGCCTCGCGGTTGGCCACGTTGACCAGGGTGACGTCCAGCGTGGGCAGGCCGGGGGCGGTCTTGGCGAAATGGAAGGTGATGCCGAGCAGCAGCACGCCGTGTAGCAGCAGCGAGAACAGCAGGGTCGCGCCGATCGGATCGGCGGCGGGGCGTGCGGCGGCGGAACTCACGGAACGCGGCTTCCAGCAGGGCGCTGCTCGATGGCGTCGAACAGCAGGCCGGCGATATTAAGGCCGAATTGCGCGTCCAGTTCGCGCGCGCAGGTCGGCGATGTCACGTTGATCTCGGTGAGGTAATCGCCGATCACGTCCAGGCCGACGAAACGCAGGCCGCGCCGGAGCAGTTCCGGCGCCACCTGGGCGGCGATCCAGCGGTCGCGTTCGCTGAGCGGCACGCCTTCGCCGCGGCCGCCGGCGGCGAGGTTGCCGCGGAACTCGTCGCCCTGCGGGATGCGCGCCAGCGCGTAGGGCACCGGCTCGCCGTCGATCAGCAGGATGCGCTTGTCGCCCGCGCTGATCGCCGGGATGAACTTCTGCGCGATCGCGAAGTGCCGGCCTTCGCCGTGCGGGCCGCCGGCCAGCAGGGTTTCCAGCATGGAGTTGAGGTTGCTGTCGCCCGCTTTCACGCGGAAGATGCCGCGCCCGCCCATGCCGTCCAGCGGCTTCAGCACCGCCTCGCCGCATTCGGCCACGAAGCGGCGCAGCTCGGCCGGATCGCGCGAGACCAGGGTGGGTGCGCAGCACTCGGGAAACTGCAGCGCGAACAGCTTCTCGTTGCAGTCGCGCAGCGCGCGCGGGTCGTTCACCACGTTCACGCCGCCGCGCTGGGCCGTTTCCAGCACCATGGTGTCGTAGATGAACTGCGCGTCCACCGGCGGATCCTTGCGCATCAGCACGATGTCCAGTCCGCGCAGGTCGCGCCAGCGCGCCTCGCCCAGGCTGAACCAGTCGTGCGCGTCGTCGCGCACCGCGAGCGGGCGCAGCCGCGCCCAAGGCGCGCCGTCGCGCAGCGCCAGGTCGCCCTGCTCCAGGTAGTGCAGCGCGTGGCCGCGGCGCTGCGCCTCCAGCAGCATGGCCAGGCTGGTGTCCTTGGCCGGCTTGATCGCGCCGATGGGGTCCATCAGCACCGCGACCGAAAGGGGCATCGTGATTCTCCGCGAAAGGTTTTGCGACGCGAGGCGCCGGCAACAGAGGGACGATGTTCGCCTACGCCGCCGGTTGCGACAAGCGCGCCGGCTGCCCGTGTGCCGCAGAAGGTTCAACGCTGCCGATGAAGGTCACATTGCGTGCTGGTGGGGCGCTCCGTAACGAGAATGTTGCTTGACGCGATGGCAGGCAGGCAGTAAACAACGAGCCTTGAACATCCCGCCGCAGAGCGGGTGTTGCAGATCGCGATACCGGGTTGTCTTGTCATGTGCACCGGCGGCATGCTTGTTGCCTGCCTTGGTGGTTGTCCTGGACCCGACATGGGTGACAGGGGGGGAGTAATGAATCTGAACGCGAACGCGAATGGTCTGGCCGGCCTGAGAGTCATGGTGATCGATGACTCCAAGACCATCCGTCGCACGGCAGAGACCCTGCTGAAGAAGGAAGGCTGCGACGTATTGACCGCGGTGGACGGCTTCGAGGCGCTGGCCAAGATCGCCGACCAGAAGCCCGCCATCATCTTCGTCGACATCATGATGCCGCGGCTGGACGGCTACCAGACCTGCGCGCTGATCAAGAACAACCCGCAGTTCCGCGCCACCCCGGTGATCATGCTGAGCTCCAAGGACGGCCTGTTCGACAAGGCGCGCGGTCGTGTCGTGGGCGCAGAGCAGTACCTCACCAAGCCATTCACGCGCGACGAGTTGCTCGGCGCCATCCATCACCATGTCAGCACGGTATCCAGCCGCTGACCGCAGATTCTCGGGGGAACCTGTGGCCAACATCCTCATCATCGACGACTCGCCGACCGACGTGCGCGTACTCACCACGCTGCTCGAACGCGCCGGTCACCAGGTCGCCTCCGTCGGCAACGCCGAGGAGGGCATCGAGCGCGTGCGCAGCGCGCCGCCCGCGCTGGTCATCATGGACGTCATCATGCCCGGCATGAACGGCTTCCAGGCCACCCGCACGCTTACCCGCGATCCGGCCACGTCCGAGGTGCCGATCGTGATGATCACCACCAAGGCGATGGAAACCGATCGCGTCTGGGGTCTGCGCCAGGGTGCGCGCGCCTTCATCACCAAGCCGGTGAACGAGGGCGAGCTGCTCGCCTGCATCAACCAGCTGCTGGCGAGCGCGGCATGAGCGCGCCGTCCGGCCTCACCCCGTTCGAGATCCTGGCCCGCTACGAGCGGCTGTCCCTGGCGCATGCCTCGGATACCCGCGAGCGGATGGACGCGCCGGGCCTGTGGCGCGGCATCGGCTACCGCGTGGGGCCGCGCATGCTGGTCAGCGAGATCGGCGAGATCAACGAGCTGCTGGCGATGCCGCCGCTCACCGTGGTGCCCGGCACCCGGCCGTGGCTGCTCGGCGTGGCGAACGTGCGCGGCAACCTGATGCCGGTGGTGGACTTCGGCCGCTTCCTGTTCGACGAGCGCACCTCGCTGACCGACCGCGCGCGCCTGCTGGTGGTGCGCCAGGGCGGTGGCAGCGTGGCGCTGCTGGTCGACGAGGTGTTCGGCCAGCGTACGGTGGACGAGGAACAGCGGCGCACGGCGGGGCAGGAGGACGATCCCCGGCTGGCGCGCTTCGCCGAACAGCGGGTGGGTGAAGGCGAGCAGCAGATGGCGATTTTGAGCATGAGCCGGCTGGTGCGGGCGCCCGATTTCCGCCAGGCCGCGGCCTGACGTCACGGCGGCACATGCAGCAGGTCCGGCGCCGGCAGGGGTCGGAAACTCCAGGGTGGCAGGTTTGGACCCGGCCCCGCCCACGGTGGCGGGGCCGGTCCGGCGAAGTAGACGGGTGAGGTGAACATGAGCACTACAGGGGGCGTCGGCAAGGAGCGTGGGAATACCGCACTCATTGTCCTGTTGCTGGTCGCGATCGGCTTTGCGGCACTGGATTTCTGGCAGCTCAACGTGAAGAACGGCGAGGACCGCCAGGCCGTCGCGCTGACCACCCAGATCCAGGTGCTGTCGCAGCAGACCGCGAAATTCGCGCTGGAGTCGTCCGACGGCAACGCCGATTCGTTCAAGGAGCTGGAAAGCACCCGCAACGCGATCGATTCGGCCGTGCGTCGCCTGGACAAGGGCGATCCGGCCACCGGCATGCACGCCTATGCCGACAACAACGCCTCGCAGGTCGGTCGCGCCGCCAGTGCGCTGGACGGCGCCTGGAAGCAGCTGGACGACGACATTGGCAAGATCATCTCGAACAAGGCCGTGGTGCTCGATTCGGGCCAGCGCGCGGCTGCCGTGTCGCAGCAGATGCCGCTGCTCAACTCCAGCATGGACCAGGTGGTCAACATCCTGCAGCAGCGCAACGGCAGCGCCGAACAGATGCTGGGCACCTCGCGCCAGATGCTGTCGGCCGACCGCATCATCCGCCGCGTGCAGGAAGTGCTGCAGGGCGGCGACAACGCCCAGGCCGCGGCCGACGGCCTGCAGCGCGACGCCCAGCTGTATGGCGCCGTGCTGCAGGGCCTGAATCAGGGCAACCCGGGCAGCGGCGTCAAGCCGATCGGCGACGCCAACGCGCGCAAGATCCTCACCGGCATGCAGGACAGCTGGAACCAGCTGGCCGATCCGCTGGCCAAACTGGTGGCCGCCTCCGGCAACCTCGCCGCGGTGAAGCAGGCCGGCAACAAGGCCTCGCTGGATTCGCAGTCGGTGCTGTTGCGTGCGAACGACCTCGCCGAGCAGGTCGGCAAGCTGCCGCTGCGCCGCCTGTTCCCGAACGTGTGGTGGGGCCTGCTGGCCGCGATCGGCGCGGTGGCGTTCGCCCTGCTGCTGGTGGTCAGCCTGGTGCGCGACCAGCGCCGCCGATTCGCCGAGTCCACCTCGCTCAACCAGCGCAACCAGGAGGCGATCATGCGCCTGCTGGACGAGATGGGCGCGCTGGCCGAAGGCGACCTGACGGTGAAGACCACGGTGACCGAGGAGATCACCGGCGCGATCGCCGACTCGGTGAACTACGCCATCGACGAGCTGCGTACCCTGGTGACCACGATCAACGAGACCTCCGAGCAGGTGTCCTCGTCGGCGCAGGAAACCCAGACCACCGCCCGCCACCTGGCCGACGCGGCCGAACAGCAGGCGCAGCAGATCAGCACCGCGACCAGCGCGATCAACGAGATCGCCAGCTCGATGGACCACGTGTCGAAGAACTCCGCCGAGTCCGCCGACGTGGCCGAGCGCTCGGTGCAGATCGCCTCGCACGGCGCCGAGGTGGTGCGCGAGACGATCTCCGGCATGGACTCGATCCGCGACCAGATCCAGGAAACGTCGAAGCGCATCAAGCGGCTGGGCGAATCCTCGCAGGAGATCGGCTCGATCGTGGAACTGATCAACGACATCGCCGAGCAGACCAACATCCTGGCCTTGAACGCGGCGATCCAGGCGGCTTCGGCCGGCGAGGCGGGCCGCGGTTTCGCGGTGGTGGCGGACGAAGTGCAGCGACTGGCGGAACGCTCCACCAGCGCCACGAAGCGAATCGAGACCCTGGTGCAGACGATTCAGTCCGATACGAACGAGGCGGTGAACTCGATGGAGCAGACCACCGCCGAGGTGGTGGCCGGTGCCCGCAAGGCGGAGGACGCCGGCAGCGCACTGGGCGACATCGAGCGCGTGTCGCACGACCTGTCCGCGCTGATTCAGAACATCTCCAGCGCGGCGCGCCAGCAGTCGGCGGCGGCGACGGACATCTCGCAATCGATGAACGCGATCCGGGAAATCACCTCGCAGACCTCGCAGGGCGCCAGCCGTACCGCCGACTCGATCGGTACCCTGGCGCAGCTGGCCAGCGACCTGCGGCGTTCGGTGGCGCACTTCAAGCTGCCGGGCTAATGGCGATCCACATGACAGGGGGCAGTCTCGATGGTGGCGTGACGGCACGTTGCGCGACCGCTGAGAGAGGCGCATGAGACTTCAAGACCACATTGATTTCACCACCTTGCAGTGGGTTCGCCCCGAGCTGGAGCAGACGCTGTCGGATGCCCGCGAGTCGCTGGAATCCTACGTCGACAATCCCGCCCGCGACGACACCATGCGTGCCTGCGCCAGCAGCCTGCACCAGGTGCAGGGCACGCTGCGGATGGTCGAACTGCCCGGCCCGGCGATGGTCGCGACAGAGATGGAAGCGCTCGCCATCGCGCTGCTGGAGGGCCACGTCGCGCAGCGCGAGGAAGCCTATGCCGTGCTGATGCGCGGCCTGATGCAGTTGCCCGATTATCTCGAACGCCTCGCCGGCGGCCATCGCGACGTGCCGGTGGTGCTGCTGCCGCTGCTGAACGACCTGCGCGCCAGCCGCGGCCAGGAGGCCTTGTCCGAAGCGGCGTTGTTCCGCCCCAACCTCGACGCATTCCTGCCCACCCAGGCGCCTGCCGCGATGAGCGAGGCGCAGGCCGCGGCGCGCCGCGGCGAGCTGGTCGAGCTGCGCCTGCAGTTCCAGCAGCACATGCTCGCCTGGTTCCGCGGCCAGTCGCAGGCGCAGCCACTGGCCGGCATGCGCAAGGCGCTGCTGGCGATCGCCGCGCGCTGCTTCCACGTGCACGGGCGCCGCCTGTGGTGGATCACCGCCGGGGTGGTGGAAGGACTCGAGCACGGCATGCTCGGCGCGCACGCCACCGAGCTGCGCCAGCTGATCGGCAAGGCGGACCGCCACATCCGCCAGCTGATCGAGCAGGGCGAGGACGGCCTGCGCGGCGGCGAGGCCGACGAGCTGTGCAACCGCCTGCTCTACATCGTGGCGCAGTCGCGCCAGCACAGCCCGCACATGGAGCTGTTGCGCCGTACCTATGCGCTGGACAACCTGCTGCCCGACGCCGACGAGCTGGAGCATGCCCGCGGCTCGATGGCCGGACACAACCGCGCCCTGCTCGATTCGGTGGCCAAGGCGCTGAAGGACGACCTGCTGCGCGTCAAGGAAGCGCTCGACCTGTTCCAGCGCCAGCCCGGCGCCGATCCGGCCTCGCTGGCACCGCAGTGCGAGCTGCTGGGCCGCGTGGGCGACACCCTGGGCATGCTGGCGCTGGCCGTGCCGCGCCGGGTGATCGAGGAACAGCGACGCGTGCTCGACGAGATCGTCAGCCGGATGCGCGCCGCCGACGAGGACACGCTGCTCGATGTGGCCGGCGCGCTGCTGTACGTCGAAGCCTCGCTGGACGACCACATCGAAAGCCTCGGCGCAGGCGAGGAACCGCATGACGCGACGGCGCCCGGCCTGCCGCGCAGCGAGGCGCAGGGCATCCTCAACACGGTGATGCAGGAGGCGATCCGCAACACGGAGCAGGTGAAGGAGGCGATCGTCACCTTCGTCGAGTCCGGCTGGGAGCACAGCGGGCTGACCGCCGTGCCGGCCCAGATGAGCGAAGTCGCCGGCGCCGCGCGCATGCTGTCCGCCGAGCGCCCGGCCGAGCTGGCCGAAGGCATCGGCCGCTTCGTCCACAACGAACTGCTGGTCGACCGCCGCGTGCCGAGCAGCACGCAGATGGATCATCTGGCCGATGCACTGGCCGCGCTGGAGTACTACCTGGAGGCGGCGCGCGAGCACCGCGGCGGCCTGGCGCACATCATCGACGTGGCCGAGCACAGCCTCGGCCAGCTCGGCTACTGGCCGTTGCCGGACGAACGGTCGCTGCCCGTGGCGCCCGGCGAGGCGCCAGCGCAGGGTACCCAGGATCGCGGCGACGAAACGTTGTCCGAATCGGTCAGCCTGTATCCCGGCAGCGACGCCAGCCACCTGTTCGTCGCACCGGAAGCGCCGCGCGAGACGCCGGCGCACGACGTCGATGGCCTGCGCTACGCGCAGACCGAACCCACCGCGCCGCCGTTTGCCGCCGATGCGGCCGGCGACGACGCCGACTGGGTCGAGGTCGAGGAGGAGATCGAGGAGCAGGTGCCGGCGCACGACGCGCTGGCCGGTGCATTCCGCTTCGACCACCATGCCGAGGGCATCGACGACGACATCCGCGAGATCTTCCTGGAGGAGATGCAGGAGGAGATCGACAACCTGCGCGGCACCGAAGAAGCGTGGCTGGCCGACCCGGCCCGCCTCGATGCGCTGACCCCGATCCGCCGTTCCTTCCACACGCTCAAGGGTTCCGGCCGGCTGGTCGGCATCCCCGCGCTGGGCGAGTTCGCCTGGAAGGTGGAGGACATGCTCAACCGCGTGCTCGACCACACGATCGAGCCGCGCGAGGGCGTGCAGACGCTGGTGCGTCATGCGATCGACGCGCTGCCGCAGCTGCTGGCCTCGCTGAAGGGCGAAGGTGCGCCGCATGCGCCGGTCGAGGCGATCATGCAGACCGCCAGCCGGCTTGCCGCCGGCGATGCGTCCGCGCGGATCGAGGATCATGCGCCGGTCGCGCTGGAAACCGTGCGCCGCACCGTGCGCCGCCGCGTGCCACGGTTCGACGACGCGGCCGCCGCGATCCCGTCCGCCGGCATCACCGACGCCCACAGCATCGCCGCGCCGGAACCGGCCGAACCGCCGGTGTCGCTGGCCATCTCGCCGCTGCCGCCGGTCGATCCGGTGCTGCTGGAGATCCTGCGCAGCGAGGTCGCGCAATATCTGCAGGCCATCCGCACGGCGATCCAGCGCAACAGCGGCGAACTGCCGGTGAGCGAGGATCTGCTGCGCGCCGTGCATACGCTGCACGGCGCGATCGCGATGGTCGAGATCCCGCTGCTCACCCAGCTGCTGTCGCCGCTGGAGAGCCTGCTCAAGCGCCTGCGCCACGCCGGGCTGCCGCTGCCGGTGGAGGGCGTGCGCCTGCTCGACCGCTCGGCCGACGTGGTCGACCACACGATGGCCCAGTTCGACGTGGCCGTGCCGCAACTGCCCAGCGTCGACCTGCTGACCACGCAGTTGATCGAGCTGCGTGACCGTTACCCGGAGTCGCAGGTGGCGCACGTCGCCGCCGAGCCGCATGCGGAAGCTCCAGCCGAGACGGCGCAGCCTGCGGCCGAATCCGCGGAACAGGCCGTCGACGCGACGCTGTCGGCATCCGCCGCGGACGACCACGCCGCAGACACGGAGCATCTGGCACTGCCGGAGGATGGCGCGCACGACGACTACGCCAGCGAACTGATGGCCGCGCTCGGCGCATTCGAGCCGGTTGCATCGGCCGAGGCCGAACGCGAGGCCGCCGAACGTGCCGAGGCCGAGCGCCAAGCCGCCGAGGCCGCCGAACAGGAAGCGGCCGAGCGTGCCGCCGCCACGCGGGCGGCGCAGGAGCAGGCCGAAAAGGAACGTATCGAACAGGAACGCATCGAGCAGGAACGCATCGAGCAGGAACGCGCCGAGCAGGAACGCGCCGAGCAGGCACGGCTGGCACAGGAACGCGCCGCCCGCGAAGCGGCCGAGGCACAGATGCGTGCGGCCGCGGAAAAAGCGGCGGCCGAGCAGCGCGCCGCGGAAGCCGCCGCAGCGGAGCGGGCCCGGCAGGCTGCGGAACGCGAGGCCGAAGCCGCGCCCGTCGCCGACGCAGTGGTTGCGGACGCGGCCCTGCCGATCGATGCCGACCTGATCGAGGTCTTCGTCGAGGAGGCGCGCGAGATCCTCGACCACGCCGACGGCGTGCTGGCGCAGTGGCATGCCGAGCCGACCGCGACGACCGTCCATCTGCCCGAGCTGCAGCGCGACCTGCACACGCTCAAGGGTGGCGCGCGCATCGCCGGGCTGATGTCCGTGGGCGACCTGGCGCATGCGATCGAGACACTGCTGGAAAAACCGGTGGCCGATGCCGCCCAGGCGATTCCGCTGATCGGCGTGCTGGAGACCAGCTTCGACCAGTTGCACACCATGGTGCAGCAGGTGGCGCAGGGCCAAGCGCCGGCCTATCCGCAGTCCGCGATCGACCATCTGCTGGCGTTGGCCGGCGAGCAGCGGTTCGCCGACGACGCGGCCCTGGCCGCCCGCGCGGCGCCGCCGCCCGCCCCCGTGGAGCAGCCGCTGCCCGAACTGCTGCAGGCGGAACAGGGCGTCGACGCGCCTTCGGCGCAGGAACAGATCCGCGTCCGCGCCGAACTGCTCGACAACCTGGTGAACCATGCCGGCGAGGTGGCGATCTACCGCTCGCGCCTGGAACAGCAGATATCCGGCTACCGTTTCAACCTGGTCGAACTGGACCAGACCGTGCAGCGTCTGCGCAGCCAGCTGCGCATGCTGGAAATCGAGACCGAGGCACAGATCATCGCGCGCTTCCAGCGCGAGCATCGCGAGGCGGGCAGCACCACCGTGTTCGATCCGCTGGAACTCGACCGTTTCTCGCAGCTGCAGCAGTACTCGCGCGCGCTGGCCGAGTCGGTGTCCGACCTGGTGTCGATCCAGAGCATGCTGGACGAATTGACCCGCCAGGCCGAGACGCTGCTGATCCAGCAGTCGCGCGTCAGCACCGAGTTGCAGGACGGCCTGCTGCGCACGCGCATGCTGCCGTTCGACACCATGGTGCCGAACCTGCGTCGCACGCTGCGCCAGGCCGCGCAGGAAGAAGGCAAGAGCGCGCAGTTGTACGTGGACGGTGCGCACGGCGAAATGGACCGCAACCTGCTCGACCGCATCAAGGCACCGTTCGAACACATGTTGCGCAACGCCGTGGCGCACGGCATCGAGTCGCCGGAGGAACGCCGCAAGGCCGGCAAGCCGGCCGAGGGCGCGGTGCGCATCCGCGTGACGCGCGAAGCCACCGAGGTGGTGGTGCGCGTCAGCGACGATGGCCGCGGCCTCGACCGCGAGGCCGTGCGCAAGCGCGCCGTGGAGCGCGGCCTGGTCCGTGCCGATGCGCGCCTGAGCGACGACCAGGTGCTCGCGTTGATCACCCAGCCGGGCTTCTCCACTGCCAGCACCGTGACCCAGCTGGCGGGCCGCGGCGTGGGCATGGACGTGGTGGCGAACGAGATCAAGCAGCTCGGCGGTTCGCTGGCGATCGAGTCGCAGCCGGGGCAGGGCACCATCTTCGTGCTGCGCCTGCCGTTCACCCTCGCGGTGACCCAGGCGATCCTGGTGCGCATCGGCGAGAGCACCTTCGCGATCCCGATGACCTCGGTGCAAGGCGTGGCGCGGATCAGTCCGGACGAACTGGCGGCGCGGCTGACCGAGCACGATCCGGTATTCGCCTACAGCGGCGAGCAGTACGGCATCCACGACCTGGCCGAACTGCTCGGCCTGCCGCCCGGCGGGGTACCGGAGGGCGAACAGCCGCCGCTGCTGCTTACCCGCGCGGGCGACCTGCGCGCGGCGATCCGCATCGACGCGGTGCTGGGTTCGCGCGAGATCGTGGTGAAGTCGGTCGGCCCGCAGGTGAGCTCGGTGCCCGGCGTGCTGGGCGCCACCATCATGGGCGACGGCTCGGTGCTGGTGATTCTCGACCTGGCGCCGCTGGTCCGCCACGGCATCGTGCGGCGCGAGCAGCGCCTGGCCGAAGGCCTCAGCGTGGCCGAGCTGCCGACGATCGAGGAGCAGCGCACGCGGCCGCTGGTGATGGTGGTGGACGATTCGATCACCATGCGCAAGGTCACCGGTCGCGTGCTGGAGCGCCACGAGTACGAGGTGGCCACCGCGAAGGACGGTGTCGACGCACTGGAAAAACTGCACGAGCGCGTGCCTGACCTGATGCTGCTGGACATCGAGATGCCGCGCATGGACGGCTACGAGCTGGCCATCCACATGAAGGCGGACCCGCGCCTGCGCAACGTGCCGATCATCATGATCACCTCCCGCACCGGCGAAAAGCACCGCCAGCGCGCGTTCGACATCGGCGTGGACCGCTACCTCGGCAAGCCGTACCAGGAAGCCGAACTGCTGACGCAGATCAGCGAGGTGCTGGAGCAGCACGCGATGGCGCTGCTGGCGCGGGAGCCGGACCATGGTTGAAGCGCGGCCAGCTGTGGCGCTGCTGTTCGACGACGCCGAGCTGGGCGGCCACCTGCGCCAGGTGTTGCAGGAGCATGGCGCAAACATCGTGCACGAAGGCACCGTCGCGAGCTTCGACGCCGCCTTGCAGCGTCGGCTCGATCCCGACGTGCTGGTGGTGAACCTGGACGACGAGGACGATGCGGCCTTCGATCGCCTGGTCGAGATGATCGACGGCGAGCGTCCGCGCCTGGTGTTCAACGACGCCCGCGCCAGCCGCGCGCTGGGCGGCTGGGACCGGGCGCGCTGGGCGCGCCACCTGGCGGTCAAGGTGCTGGCCAGCGGCGACGTGGATCCGCCGCGGCCGGCGGACGCGCTGGCGCTGGAGGCGGCACCGGCGGTCGCGGACCCGCTGGCCGGCGAGCCGGCCGTGGCGCCGCTGGTCGAGCCGGTCGCGGCGCTTTCGCCCGAACCGGCAAGCCACGAACCGGTGGAGCCGGACAGCCACGGCGAGGCGGCGCCGGTCGAGAGCGACGCTCTCGATGGCGAGCACGTGGCGCAGAGCCGTGCCACCTCGGACGACCTGGAAGCGGAACTGGCCGCGTTGCTCGCCGCCGACGATCCGCTGCCGGAAGAGGATGCCGTGCCGGCCGCTCCGCGCCAGGAGCTGCCGCTGCACGACGGCGATTTCAGCCTCGCGATGCCCGCCGACGTGCAGCCCGCGGCGCCCGTCGAGGCCGCTCCGCCCGTGTTGCCGAAGGCGCCGGCGGCGCCCGACAGCTGGTCGCTGGTCGACGACGATGCCCTCGTGTCCGTCGATGCGGTGCATGCCGAAGCCGACGACTTCGGCATCGAGAAGCTGAGCGCCGCCGATTTCCTCGCGCCGGACGTCGAGCCGGCGGCACCGGAGTTCCAGCCGACGATGAGCCTGGAACTGATGTCGATGGAGGAGGCCGTGGCGCCGCAGGCCTGGGAGCCGAACGAGATGCTGCTGGACGATCTCGGCAGCGTGCCCAGCCGCGTGGTGTTGCTGGGCGCCGCCGTCGATGGCCTGGATGCGGTGTGCGATTTCCTGGCGAGCCTGCCCGCCAGTTCGCGGCTGACGATCCTGCTCACCCAGCACTTCGGCGGACAACCGGCCGATGCGGTGCTGCAGCGGCTGTCGGCCCACGCCAGCCTGCCGGTGCGGCTGGCCGCGCACGGCAGCCGCGCGCGCAGCGGCGAAGTGCTGCTGGTGCCGGCCGAGGGGTTGGTGCAGATGCGCCGCGACGGCAGCGTCGAGGTGCGCAACGCCGACGGCGTGCAGGAGCCGTCGATCGATGCCAGCTTCACCATGGCGGCGAACGTGTTCGGGCGCGACGCGCTCGGCATCGTGTTCGCCGGCCGCTCCACCGACGCGGTGGCCGGCGCGCAGGCGATCCACGACCGCGGCGGCCAGGTGTGGGTGGAAACTTCCGACGGCGAGCACTTCGCCGACATGGTCAGCGGCATCTTCGCCGAACGGCTGGTGAGTTATTCCGGGACGTTGCATGAATTGGCAGCGCACCTGATCGAGGTCTATCCATGAGCGACGTGTTGCCCCGCGAAATCCGCTGCGTACTGGTGCCGGCCGGCAGCCTGCGCATGCTGCTGCCCAATGCCACCGTGGCGGAAGTGATCACCCAGCCCGCCCACGAGACGGTGGACGGCGCGCCCGACTGGCTGGTCGGCCGCATCACCTGGCGTGGCTGGCGCGTGCCGCTGGTGTCGTTCGCGCGACTGGCCGGCGCCGGCGAGGGTGATGCCGAGCTGACCGTGCGCGTGGCCGTGCTGAAGGCGCTGGGCGGCCACCCGAAGCTGCCTTTCATCGCCCTGCTCACGCAGGGCTTTCCGCGCCTGACCACGCTGAACGCCGAGCTGATCATTCCCACCCACGACGGCAACGAGCTGTCGCCCGGCGTGCGCGCCCAGGTGCTGGTGCGCGACGACGTGGCGGTGATCCCCGACCTGGAAGGCATCGAGGGTGAACTGGTGCGCCTGCTGGGTCTGGACGCGGAAGCCGAGCTGGACGGCGCGGCGTGAGGGAACCTCGGCCAGCGCGTTCCGGCGCGGCGCTGTTCCTGCTGGCGGGCGTGATGTTCCTGATTGCCGCGGCGGTGGGCAGGCAACCTGCCTTCTACGGCGTTGCCGTGGCATTCGCCGGCGTCGCCGTCGGCTTCTGGTCCCGTGGGCGCGGCTAGCGGAAGTAACCGGCGCTTTCCTTTCGGTCAGAAATCCCCGTGCAGCGCCTGCAGCGCGGCCAGTGCGGCCAGCCCGGCGGTTTCGGTGCGCAGGATGCGGGGCCCCAGGCGCAGGCCGGTGAAGCCGGCTTCGCCCAGTGCCGCGACGTCGCGTTCGCCCAGCCCGCCTTCCGGACCCACAACGAGCAGGACGCCGGCATCGCCGGGACGCAGTTCCCGTGCCGAGGATTCCGCCTCGGGCAGCAGGGCCAGCCGCAATGCGCCGTCGTCGGCCAGCGCCGCCAGCCAGGCCGGCAGCAGCAGGGCGGGAAGGATCTCGGGCAGGCAGGCGCGGCCGCATTGTTCGCAGGCGCTGGCCGCCACCGCGCGCCAATGCGCCAGGCGTTTCTCCGCGCGGGCGGCATCCAGCTTCACCTCCGCGCGCTCGGTGAGCAGCGGCACGATGCGCGCGACGCCCAGCTCGGTGGCCTTCTGCACGATCAGGTCCATCTTCTCGCCGCGCGCCACGCCTTGCGCCAGGGTCAGCCGCAGCGGGGATTCGCGGCCCACGACTTGCCGATCCAGCACCTGCACCTGCACCTCGCGCTTGCCGGCGGCGAGGATCGTGGCGGCGTAGTCGGCGCCGTCACCGTTGAACAGGGTCAGCGGGTCGCCCGCCACGAGGCGCAGCACGCGCGCCACGTGCTCGCCGGCCTGGGCCGGCAGGGCCAGTTCGGCGCCGGTGGCAAGCGGCAGATCGACGTGGATGCGGATGGTGCGCATGCGGGAGATTCGCGGCAAAGCGCAAGCATAATCGAGCCGTTCCGCAAGCTGAATGCCGCCGCGCCGGCAGGCCGGCATCGCTTGCCTGCCACCCCGCGCCGGCGCAGGATGGCGAAGTCACCGAGCGGCTGGAGGTAACCGCCATGCTCAAGACAGCCATGCTTTCACTGGCGGCGGCGTTCGGCCTCGGTATGAGTGCCTTCGCGACCGCGCAGGCGTTGCAGCCTTCCCGATACGCGCCGCATCTCGCGCCGGCGCCTGCGGCCCCATCCCGGCCGGCGAACCAGCGGCATCAGGTGATCAAGCCGGGAGACCGCGACTGCATCCGCGACACCGGCAGCCTGATTCCGGCGAAGCCGGGCCAGTGCCTGCAGGGCGCATTCGGGCGGAGCTACAGCGCCAAGGAGCTGCGCGACACCGGCCAGCCGAAGGTGGGGGACGCGCTGCGCATGCTGGATCCGGCGATCCACTGATCGCGATCGCCGAGTCGTCGGGCGGCTCAGTCCGCCACGGCGCGCTCGATGCCTGCCACCGCCACCTCGACCAGATGGTCGATCTCCGCCTCGCTCACCACGTAGGGCGGCATGAAGTAGACCACGTTGCCCAGCGGGCGCAGCAGCGCCTCGTGCTGCAGGCCATGCAGGTACACGCGCAGGCCGCGGCGATCCCCGGCGGGGAAGGGGTGGCGCGTGGCCTTGTCCGCCACCAGTTCCACCGCGGCAATCATGCCGGTCTGGCGCACCTCGGCCACGTGCGGGTGTTCGCGCAGCGGTTGCAGCCGGCGCGCGAGGTGGGCGGCCAGCATGCGGTTGCGTTCCAGCACCGGCTCGTCGCGGAAGATCGCCAGCGTGGCCAGCGCCGCGCTGCAGGCCAGCGGGTTGCCGGTGTAGCTGTGCGAATGCAGGAAGGCCTTGCCGGCGCTGTATTCGGCGTAGAACGCCTCGTACACGTGCTGCGTGGTGAGCACGGCCGACAACGGCAGGGTGCCGCCGGTGAGCCCCTTGGACAGGCACATGAAGTCGGGCGACACCTTCGCCTGCTCGCATGCGAACAACGTGCCGGTGCGGCCGAAGCCCACCGCGATCTCGTCGGCGATGAAGTGCACCGCGAATTCATCGCACAGCCGGCGCAGGCCGGCGAGGTAGTCGGGGTGGTACATGCGCATGCCGCCGGCGCATTGCACCAGCGGTTCCACGATCACCGCGCAGGTCTCGTGCGCATGGCGTTCCAGCAGCGCGCGCAGGTCGCCGAGACGGCGCACGGCGACCTGTGCCGGCGCTTCGCCCGGTTCGCCTTCGTACGCGTCCGGCGAGGGCGCGAGGATCGGCGTCAGCAGCAGCGGCGCGTAGGTCTTGCGGTACAGCGCCACGTCGCTCACCGACAGCGCGCCCAGCGTCTCGCCGTGGTAGCTGCCGGTGAGCGCGATGAAGCGGGTCTTCTCGCCATGGCCCTGGTTCAGCCAGTAGTGGAAGCTCATCTTCAGCGCCACCTCGATCGCCGCCGAGCCGTTGTCGGCGAAGAACACCTTGTCCAGCCCGGCAGGCGTGACGCGCACCAGTTCCTCGGCCAGTTCGATCGCGGGCGGATGGGTGAAGCCGGCGAAGATCACGTGCTCCAGCGTCTTCGCCTGCTCGGCCAGTGCGGCGGCGATGCGCGGGTTGGCGTGGCCGAACAGGTTGGTCCACCACGAGCTGATGCCGTCGAGATAGCGGCGGCCCTCGGCGTCGATCAGCCACGCGCCCTCGCCGCGCACGATGGGCAGCATCGGGATCGTTTCGTGGTCGTGCATCTGGGTGCAGGGGTGCCAGATGTGCTTCAGGTCGCGCGCGGCGAGCGCGGCGTTGCGGTCGGCGGGGTTCGTCATCCGGTTATGATCGACTTGCGTTGACGCGCGCTCAAGTGCGCGCGCGAAATTTCCGGAATCGCCGTTTGAAGATCCTCAGGAAAATCCTCGCGGCCGTGGCCGTGTTGCTGCTGGCCGCCGCGCTCCTGCTGTGGTGGCTGCCCGCGCGCTGGGCGATGCCGTTGTTGCAGCCACAGTTGCACGGCCTGCGCCTGCAAGAGCTGGGCGGCACCGTGTGGAATGGCAGCGCGGGCCAGGTGCTGTCGTCGGCCGGTCGCGGGCTGGGTCACGTGCAATGGCAGTTGTCGCATCGCGCGCTGTTCGGGCGAGCCGAATTGCAGATCGATTTCGAGGGGCCGCAATTCGGCCTGCGCGGGCACATGCAGCAGTTGCCGGCGAGCCAGTCGGCATGGAGCGACCTGCAGGCACATGTGGACCTCGCGGCACTGGCTGACCTGCGCCTGCCGCTGGGCCAGCCGCGCGGCGAGCTTGCGTTGAACGCGCGGCATGCCTTGCTGCAGGGCGGCTGGCCGCTGGAGCTGCAGGCCGACTGGCAATGGCGGCAGGCCGCCCTGCATATGAAGAACGATGATGTGGCGCTGGGCGATCTTCATGGCACGCTCGCTGCGCAGGGCGGCGTGATCCATGCAGAATGGCAGGATGACGGCCAGGGCCCGCTGCGCACCACCGGCAAGCTGGACCTGAGCCTGCTGGGCTGGCGGCTCGGAGCCGAATTGCAGTCGCGGCAAAACGATCCGGCGTTGCAACGCTGGATCGCCACGCTGGGCCGGCCCGCCGCCGACGGCACCCTCCACATCGCACGCAGCGGCGGCATGGCCGCCGCCATCACGGGGAAGACCGCACGATGAACGCCGAAACCGCCGCGCAGGCCCTGGCGGCCGCCCGCGAAGCCGCCGCCGCCGCCGCCGAGGTGATCCTGCATTACTGGAAGCGTGGCGTGGACGTGGAGATCAAGGGCGACGCCACGCCGGTGACGGTGGCCGATCGCGAGGCCGAGCAGGCGATCCGCAAAGTGCTGCGCGCGGCGCTGCCGGAGGCGGCGATCTATGGCGAGGAGTTCGGCCTCGACGGCGCGCGCGACGGCCTGCTGTGGCTGGTCGATCCGCTGGACGGCACCAAGAGCTTCGTGCGGCGCACGCCGTTCTTCTCCACCCAGATCGCGCTGATGGACCGCGGCGAACTGGTGCTGGGCGTGTCCAGCGCGCCGGTCTACGGCGAGACGATGTGGGCCAGCGCGGGCGACGGCGCCTGGTTCGAGGGCGAGCGCGTGCGCGTGGCCGACACCACGGATTTTTCGCAGGCGTCGATCTCCACCGGCAACGTCAAGACGCTCACCGGCGATGCGCGCTGGGCCGCGCTGGGCGCGATGATCCGCGACTCCAACCGCATCCGTGGCTACGGCGATTTCTGCCACTACCACCTGCTGGCGCGCGGTGCGCTGGACCTGGTGGTCGAGTCCGACGTGAACATCCTCGACGTCGCCGCACTGGCGGTGATCGTGTGCGAGGCCGGCGGCGTGTTCACCGATCTGGACGGCCAGACGCCCACGCTGGAAACGCGCAGCGTGCTGGCCGGCACGCCGGCGATCCATGCCGAGGCCCTGCGGCGCCTGAGCCGCTGAAGCTACAATCGACCGATGCCCAAGCCGCCCATCATCCACGCCACGCGCGATGTCGCCGACAGCCGCTTCCTGCGTCTCGAACAGGTCGATCTGGAGTTCTCCAACGGCGAGCGCCGCACCTACGAGCGCATGAAGCCCGGCGGCCTGGGCGCGGTCATCATCGTGCCGATGCTGGATGCGGAAACCGTGCTGCTGGTGCGCGAGTACGGCGTGGGCCTGGAGCGTTACGAACTGGGCCTGCCCAAGGGGCGGCTCGATCCCGGCGAAACGGTGGAAGAGGGCGCCAACCGCGAACTGAAGGAAGAGGTGGGCTATGGCGCCCGCCGCCTCACGCCGCTGCACGCGCTCTCGCTGTCGCCGTCCTACATGACCCACATGGCGCACGCGGTGCTGGCGCAGGATCTCTACCCGCAGCGCCTGGAAGGCGACGAGCCCGAGCCGCTGGAAGTGGTGCCGTGGAAGCTGGCCGAACTGCACACCCTGGTGGCGCGCGACGACGTCACCGAGGGCCGTTCCATCGCCGCGCTGTTCATGGCGCGCGAATACCTCGCCGGAAGGATGCAACTGAAGTGAGCGCACCGTTCCAGCATTCCCTGCTGCTCGATATCGCCACGCTGGCACGTCGCGCGGGCGAAGCGATTCTCGAGGTCTACCGGCAGGACTTCGACGTCGAGCTGAAGGACGATCGTTCCCCGCTCACCGCCGCCGACCTGGCCGCGCAGAAGGTGATCGCCGAGGGCCTGGCGCGCATCGGGCCCGTGTTGCCCCTGGTGTCCGAGGAAGCCAGCCAGGCGTCGTGGGAGCAGCGCCGCGCGTGGACGCGGCACTGGCTGGTCGATCCGCTGGATGGCACGCGCGAGTTCGTGAAGCGCAACGGCGAGTTCACCGTCAACATCGCCCTGGTCGACCACCACGAACCCGTGCTGGGCGTGGTGCTGGCGCCGGTCACCGGCGACCTGTACGCCGCTGCGCGCGGCATCGGCGCGTGGTGGCAGGCGGCAGAAGGCGGCGACTGGGAGCGCGTCAGCACCCGCACGCTGGCGCGGCCGGCCACCGCCGCCGGCAGCCGTTCGCACGGCGGCTCGCAGGAGGAGGCCCTGCGCCGCCTGGTCGGCGACGACTACAGCCTGCAGCCGCTGGGCTCCTCGCTGAAGTTCTGCCTGCTCGCGCGCGGCGGCGCGGACGTCTACCTGCGCCGCGGCCCCACCAGCGAGTGGGACACCGCCGCCGCGCAATGCGTGCTGGAGGAGGCCGGCGGCGCCGTGCTCGACCTGCACGGCCAGCCGCTGCGCTACGACCGCGGCGAGTCGCTGCTCAACCCCGAGTTCATCGCGGTGGGCGACGCCAGCCTCGACTGGCCCGCCAAGCTGCGCGACGCCGGCCTGCAATGAGCGCGGCCGCGCGCCACAGCCTCGACGACCTGCTGGCGATCATGGCCCGGTTGCGCGATCCCGAGCGCGGCTGCCCGTGGGACGTGCAGCAGGACTTCGCCAGCATCGCGCCCTACACCATCGAGGAAGCCTACGAGGTGGCCGACGCGATCGACCGTGGCGACTTCGACGACCTGCGCGAGGAACTGGGCGACCTGCTGCTGCAGGTGGTGTTCCACGCGCAGATGGCGGCCGAGCAGGGACGCTTCGATTTCGCCGACGTGGCGCATGCGATCAGCGCCAAGATGATCCGCCGCCACCCGCACGTGTTCGGCGAGGTGCAATACGCGGACCTCGACACGCAGAAGCAGGCCTGGGAGGAACTCAAGGCCGCCGAGCGCGCCACCAAAGGCGAGGCACATGACGCCAGTGCGCTGGCCGGCATCTCGCACGGCCTGCCGGAGTGGAAGCGCGCGACCAGGCTGCAGCAGCGCGCTGCCGCCGTGGGCTTCGACTGGCCGGACCACCGGCCGGTGCTGGACAAGCTGGCCGAGGAGATGGCCGAGGTGCGCGCCGAATTCGAGGCGGGCGCCGATCCGGCGCGGCTGGAGGACGAGATCGGCGACGTGCTGTTCGTGGTGGCGAACCTCGCCCGTCACGCCGGCGTGGACTTCTCGCGTGCGCTGCGCCACGCCAACGCGAAGTTCGAGCGGCGTTTCCGCCGCATGGAACAGCTGGCCGCCGACGCCGGCAGCACGCTCTCCGCCCATGACCTGCCTGCGCAGGAAGATCTGTGGCGGCGCGCCAAGCAGGACGAGTGCTAAACCTCTGCGGTCATCCCTGATCGCGAAGGTCAAACGGGCGGCCATCCATGGCCGCACTCTTCACGAGCTTGCAACCTTTTGCCCGTGAGCCGCATCAGAACCGGTCGACACCCACCCGAGGAGTTCCGTCATGCGCCGTATCGCCCTTGCCTTGCTGCTGCTCGCCCCGCTCGCCGCCTTCGCCGCCGACGGATGCAAATACCAGGCGCCGCGCAACCTGCAGGTCGATCTTGCCGGCGTGCACGGCGTGCAGATCGACGTCAACAGCTACGACCTGCACGTGAACGGCGCGCCGGGCGCGAGGCAGCTGGTGGTGACCGGCCGCGCCTGCGCCTCCGACCAGTCGCTGCTGGACAAACTGCAGATCACCCAGCGCCGCGAGGGCGACCAGCTCATCATCGAACTGGGCGGGCAGAACACGTTCTCGTTCCACCTGTTCGGCAGCTTCTCCACAAACATCGAGGCCAACGTGCAACTGCCGCCGGAATTGCCGGTGACGGTGCGCGTGGGTTCCGGCGACGCCACCGTGGCCGGCCTGCAGCAGCTGCGCACCATGGTGGGGTCGGGTGACCTGCACGTCAGCAACATCAGCGGCGCCTTCAGCACCAGCGTGGGCTCGGGCGATGTCGACGCCAGCGGCGTCGGCAGCCTGCAGGCCGGCTCGGTGGGCTCGGGCGACCTCAAGGCGCGCGACGTGAAGGGCGACGCGAAGGTCGGCAGCATCGGCTCCGGCGACGTGACCCTGCGCGGCGTCGGCGGCAGCGTGCACGTGGACACGCTGGGTTCGGGCGACCTGGGCGCGCACGACGTGGGCGGCGACCTCAGCCTCGGCGCCAAGGGCAGCGGCGACGTCAACCACAGCGGCGTGAAGGGCAAGGTCAGCGTGCCGCGCGACGACGACTGACCTGCGCGGGCGGAATGGCGGAAAGGGCGGGGGCTACCCCAGCCACCGCCAAGCCAAGTACACCAGCGGCGCACACGCCAGCAGGAACGGCACCGACACGCGGTGGAACAGCCGCCAATCCTGCGGCTGCCTGGCCAGCCGCAGCGCGATCAGGTTCGCCAGCGAGCCGATCGCCAGGCCGAAACCGCCCACGTTCACCGCCACCGCGAGCGCAACGTTGTCGCGCGCGTGATCCAGCAGCAGCACCGTGGCCGGCACGTTGCTGATCAGCTGCGATGCCGCGATGCCGGCGGCATACAGCGCCAGCGGCCGGCCGAGCGCGAGCCGGTCGAGGCCGTGCTGCACCAGTGGCAGTTCGGCGAAATGGCCGAGGCCGAGGAAGATCGCGGCGAAGGTGGCGAGCAGCAGCCAGTCGAGGCGCGCCAGGCTATGCCGCGCCAGCAGCGCGAACGCCAGCACCAGCGAAAGGGCTGCGGTCACGGCGTGGCCGTGGTCCATCGCCAGCACCATCGCCACCAGCGCCACCACCGAACCCGCGGCCAGCGGGGCGGAAACCACGTGGCCATCCACTTGTGCAGGCGCAAGCGTCACCCGCCCCTTCGGCAGCCATGCCAGCGTGCACAGGGCCACCAGCGTGAACATCACCGCCGCCGCGGGCAGCATCGCCAGCGCGAAGCGCAGGAACGGCAGGCCCGAGTGCTGCCACAGCAGCAGGTTCTGCGGATTGCCGATCGGGCTCAGCGTGCTGCCCGCGTTCACCGCCAGCGCCTCCAGCACCGCCATGCGCGCCACCGGCAGGTTGGAGATGGCGCCGATCGCCAGGGTCAGCGGCACGATCAGGAACAGGCTCACGTCGTTGGTCAGCACCATCGCCAGCAGGGCGGTGGCGCCCACCAGCAACAGGCCCAGGCTGCGCAAGCCGTGCACGCGCGCCACCAGCGCACCGGCTGCGTGCTGCACCAGCCCGCTGTCGCGGATGCCCTGGATCGCCACCAGCAGGCCCAGCAGGCCGGCCAGCGTGGGAATCTGCAGCCAGCGCCGGTGGCTGGCCGCCGGCTGCGGGTCGAGCAGCGCCAGCACCACCGCGAGTGCGGCGAACAGAAGCAGCAGCCACTCGGATTTCAGCCTGGCCAGCCAGTTGCTGGTGGCAGGGTCCGACGTCACCTGCGGCCCTGCCTGTCGTTCCTGCCCCCGCCGATGCCCATGGCGACGCCGATGACGATACCCACGCCTATGCCCACCGCGAGGTTGTGCATCGCGACGCCAAGTGCGGCGCCGATGGCCACGCCGATGCTGATGCCGATGCCGAGCTTGCGCTGGCGTTCGGGGTCGGGTTTGCCGGATGGATTCTGGTCGGCCATGGCGTGTCCTGGTGAAGGGGTTCGGCTTGTGCGAGTTACGGCGTCGGCCCAGCGGGCGTCACCATTCGCTCAAGCCTTCCAGCTCGTACAGCTTCTTCCAGCTTGGCCGTGCGCGCACCAGGTCGGCCAATCGTTTCAGCGCAGGCCAACCGGTGGCGGGGCGCGGCATGTTGCGCGACCAGCGCATCAGCATGGTCAGCAGCAGGTCGGCGCCGGAGAAGTCGCGGCCCAGCAGGTAGGGCCCGTGCGCCGCGAGCTGGGCATCGAGCAGGTCCCACACCGCGGCGATCTTCGCCTGCAGTGCGGCGCGGACTTCCGGCGTGTGTTCCGCGGTGCCGAGTTCCGCGGGATAGAACCAGAAGCGGTACGACGACATCAGCGTATTGCTGAGATAGACCGTCCACTGCAGCCAGGCCTCGCGTTCCGGCGCGCCGGCGGGCGGGATCAGCTTCGCCTCCGGATGCCGCTCGGCCAGCATCTGCAGCAGCGCCGCCGATTCGGCGCGCGGCCGGCCGTCGATCACCAGGGTGGGCACCACACCGCGTGGGTTGAGCTTCAGGTAATCGGCGCCGTGCTGCGCGTCCTGGTCGAAATCCACCAGCCGCAGCTCGTACGGCGCGCCGATCTCGAGCAATGCGAGGTGCACCACCATGCTGGCGGTGCCGGGGGAGTAGTAGAGGGTGTACATGAGGCCTCCGCACCGCAGAGTGGATCCGCCGATGTTGACGGCTCGCTCACCCTTCCCGCAACAAGCGCATCGGCGAGGTGCGCGTCACCTTGCGCGTGCCTGCCAGCCCCAGCAGCATCACCACGAAGGCGCAGCCCAGCGCACCCAGCGCCAGCGGCCACGGCGGCGGCGCGAAGCCGTCGATGTGGAACACGCTGCGGCCCAGCCACAGGCCCGCGGCGGCGGCGCCCAGCGCGGCGGTGAGGCCGGCGATCAGGCCGAGCAGGGCGAACTCGCAGGCGGCGGCCACACGCAGTTGCGCGCGACGGGCGCCCAGGGTGCGCAGCAGGGCCGCCTCGTGGCGGCGTTCGGCGGCGCTGGCCGCCAGCGAGGCGGCCAGCACCAGCGCGCCGGCGAGCAGGCTGAAACCCAGGATCCAGCGCACCGCGCCGCCCACGCGGTCGACGATCTGGCGGATGCGGTCGAGCAGGTCGTCCACGTCCACCAGGCTGAGGTTGGCATAGTCGCGCGACAGTTGCGCCATGGCCTGCGCGTGGCCGCGCGGCAGGTGGAAGCTGGCCAGCCAGGTGTGCGGCAGCGCGTCGGCATGCGCGGGGTCGAGCAGCAGGAAGAAGTTGACCCGGAACGAGCTCCAGTCGACCTGGCGGAAGCTGGTCACCTTCGCGTCGATGCGCCCCTCGCCCACGTCGAAGCTCATCGTGTCGCCCAGCTTCAGCGCGAACATGTCGCGCCACATGCGGTCCACCGATACCTCGGCCTGCGCCGGTCGCTCCTCGAACCAGTGCCCGGCGATCACCTGGTTCGCGGGCGGCAGCGCGGCGGACCAGGACAGGCGCAGCTGGCGGTCGGCCCAGTCCTTCGCGCGCGGGTCGGCGAAGTGCTGGCCGTCGATGGGGCGACCGTTGATCGCGGTGAGCTTGCCCACCGCCAGCGGCATCATGTTGAGCTGGTCGGCGCCGATGCGCGCCAGCGCCTGCGTGAAGCCGGCATGCTGGTCGTCCTGCAGGTTCAGCGCGAACCAGTTCGGCGTGTCGGCGGGCAGTTCCTTGCGCCAGCCGTCGAGCAGCGCGGGCGCCACGACGGACAGCAACAGCAGGGCGGTGAGGCCCAGGCTCAGTGCGGTGGCCTGCACCACGCTGAGCCCGCGCCGTCGCGCCAGCGCCGCCAGGCCCAGCCGCAGGGCAGGGTGCGCACCCGGTGCCACGCGTCGCGCCAGCCACAGCAGCACGGTCGCCAGCAGTGCGGCCATCAGCGCCACGCCGGCGAGGCTTGCGGCGAGGATGCCGGCGAGTTTCAACGAGCCGCTCTGGCTCCAGATCAGCGCCAGCGCCACCAGCGCGGGCAGCAGATACAGGGCGTCGAAGCGGCGCACGCGGCGCGCCAGGCTCTCGCGGAACACGGCGACTGGTGGCACGTCGGCGAGTCGCAGCAGCGGCGGCAGCGCGAAGCCGGCCAGCACGGCCACGCCCACCGCCGCGGCGCCCAGCGCGGGCAGCAGCGGCAACTCGGTGGGAATGCCGCCGAACAAGGTGCGGGCGAACTGCCAGGCCAGCTGAGCCGCGCCCAGCGTGAGCAGCACGCCGACGAGTGCCACCGGCACCGCCAGCGCGGTGAGCGTGAGCAGCAAGAGGCCGAGCACGCGCCGGCGCGGCGTACCCAGCGCGCGCAGCAGCGCCACCTCGGGCGTCTTCCGCCGCGCATAACGCTGCGCGGACAGCGCGATCGCCACGCCGGCGAGCAGGGCGGCCAGCAGGGCGGTGAGATGCAGGAAGGCGCCGGCGCGGTCGAAGGCCGTGCGCATGCGTTCCTGGGTCTGCTCCGGCGTGACCAGTTCCGCGCCCTGCGGCAAGGCCTGCCGTTCGGCCCACGCCCGCCAGCGACGCACGGCCTCCGGCGAACCCGCCAGCAGCAGGCGCAAATGCGCGCGGCTGCCGGTGCCGAGCAGGCCGGCCTGCTCGGCGTCCTGCAGGCTCATCAGCGCGCGCGGCGCCAGCGTCACCAGCGCGCCGCCGTCGGGCTGCTGCACCAGCTCCGCGGCGATGCGCAGCTGCTTGCCGCCCAGCTGCAGCGTGTCGCCCACCTTGAGCGAGAGCGCCACCAGCGCCCGATGGTCGAGGTAGACCGCGCCCGCGGCGGGGCCATGGCCGTTGCGCTGGCGCCCGGCAGCGTCGGCGAGCAACAGCTTGCCGCGCAGCGGATACGCGCCGTCGGTGGCCTGCACATCGAGCAGCTGGCTGTGCTCGTGGGCGAATGCCACGCTGGGGAAGCCGGCGGTACGGCTCATGGCGAGGCCGTCGCGGCGTGCCTGGTCGGCAAAGACATCCGGCACGGCCTGCGGCGCCGACACGCCGATGTCGCCACCGATCAGCTCCGCCGCGCTGGCAAGGATGCCGCGCTCCACCCGCGTGGCCAGCGTGGCCACCACGCCCAGCGCCAGCACCGCCAGCAGCAGGGAGCCGGCCAGGGTGCGCAACTCGGGCAGGCGCCACTCGCGGCGCAGGTTGCGCAGGGCTAGGCGCAGCAGCTTCATGGCTGGGCTCCGGTGGACGCGTGCGCGGCGTCCTGCGCCGCTTTGTTTTCCTCTCCCCCAACGGTTTCATCGTTGGAGGAGAGGGTTGGGGCGAGGGGGGCTTTGGCTTTTGCGGTTACGCAAGTTTCAAAGCGGTTTCGAGCCGCTGCCGCGGCCCGAGTTACTTTTCTCTTGCGTGGCCAAGAGAAAAGTAACCAAAAGAGAAGGCCACCCCGCGGCGGCGCTTGCCGGGCGTCCTGCCCGGCAAGTGCGTGAGGCGGTGCCGGGCTTTTCGAGCGGGCTCCTGCCCGCGCGAAAAGGCGAGCCCATCCATGGGCTCGCCCGCTGCGCGGCCTTCTCGTCCCCGCCTCACCGCCGCCGAGGGGCCCCGTTAAGAGCAGGCGCGCGTCGTGCGCGCCAGAAGCCACAGCAGAGCGCCGCGCCAGTGCGGCGCTCTTGCTCTTGTTTTGGCTGTTGCATCTGCGCGCAGGAGCGCGCTGCTTTTCTGGGGCCCCTATGGCGCGGCGGGCGGCTGGGGGAAAGTCCGCAGGATGGCCCGCAGGGATGCGGGCCAGTTTTTCGCCGGGGCAGGAGTCCCGCCGAAAAACCCCGCCACCCGCCCGCGCACCCGCAGGGCAGGATGCCCGGAGGGCGCGCCATCGGGGTGTCGTTTCCTCTTGGTTGCTTCTCCTTGATTCCGGGCATCCTGCCCTCCACCCTCGCGGGCCAGCTTCGCTGTTCGCCGCCGCTCCTGCGGCGGCGTGGACAAGCAAAGGAGAAGTAACTCGGGCGCCGGCAGGCGCACGAAACCGCTTCGTTCCTTGCGTGCAAGCAGAAGCAAAACCCCCTCTCCCCCGACCCCTCTCCCGCAAGCGGGCGAGGGGAGGAATGTTTGCTTCTTCCCGCAAGCGGGCAAAGGGAGGAATGCGCGCGCTCATGCGTCCACCGCCGCCGCGTGCGCCAGCACGCGCCCCTCCTGCAACTCGATGCGCCGCTGGCAGCGCGCGGCAAGCTGCGCGTCGTGGGTCACCAGTACCAGGGTGGTGCGGTGGTCGCGGTTCAGCGCGAACAGCAGGTCGGCGACGTGGTGGCCGGTGCGCTGGTCGAGGTTGCCGGTGGGCTCGTCGGCGAGCAGCAGGCGCGGGCCGTGCACGAAGGCGCGGGCGATCGCCACGCGTTGCTGCTCGCCGCCGGAGAGCTGGGCAGGGTAATGCCGGCGCCGCGCGGAGAGGCCCACCGCGTCCAGTGCCTCGCGTGCCTTGGCACGCGCCTGCGCGTCGCCTTCCAGTTCCAGCGGCAGCATCACGTTCTCCTCGGCGCTGAGCGCTGGAAGCAGGTGGAAGGACTGGAACACGAAGCCCACCAGGCGCCGGCGCAGGTCGGCGCGCGCTTCCTCGCCCAGCGTCTCCAGCGCATGGCCGTCGAGGCGGATGCCGCCGGAACTCGGCGTGTCCAGCCCCGCGAGCAGGCCGAGCAGGGTGGTCTTGCCCGAGCCGGAGGCACCGACGATGGCGAAGCTCTCGCCCGCTCCGACGCGCAGGCCCACCCGATCGAGGATCTGCAGCCGCCCCTCGGGACCGTCCACCGACTTGCTAACATCGTGAGCTTCCAGGACAGAGTGGGGCATGTCGCTCATGCGTCGTTTCCTGTGCTTGCTGCTGTGGCTTGCCGGTGCCGTCGTCGCGGTGCAGGCCGCGCCCGCGCGTAGCGTATTGGTGCTGGGCGATTCGCTGTCCGCCGCGCACAACATTGCGACGGAGCAGGGCTGGGTGCATCTGCTGGAAGTCCGTCTTGGCAAGATGGTGCCGCCGTGGGCCGTGGTCAATGCCAGCATCAGCGGCGAAACCTCGCTGTCCGGGCGCAACCGGCTGCCGGCGTTGCTGGCCACTTATCGTCCGGGTGTGGTGGTGATCGAGCTGGGCGCGAACGACGGCCTGCAGGGCCTGCCGTTGAACCGGCTGCGCGACAACCTCATGGCGATGGTCTCCGCGGCCCAGGCCACGCATGCCAGGGTGCTGCTGCTCGGCATCGAACTCCCGGTGAACTACGGTCCGCAATACCGCGACGGCCTGCGCGCGATCTATGCCGACCTGGCGAAACAGAAGCACGTGGCCTTGCTGCCGTTCCTGCTCGATGGCGTGGCACTGGATCCGGCCCTGATGCAGGCCGACGGCCTCCATCCGACGGCCGCCGGCGAACCGAGGGTGCTGGAAAACGTGTGGCGCGTGCTGCAACCGTTGCTGCGCCCGTGAGCTGAATGTTTCCCCGCGGTTTTCACGCCTTCATCACCCGGTGCCCGGTTAGCTCTTCACATTTGTGAAGCCACGCAGGAGGAGCGACATGAGCGGACACGACGAGCAGGCCGGCCTGATTCTGCTGGTGGAGGACAACCGCCAGATCGCCGAGGCGGTGGGCGAGTTCCTCGAACGTTGCGGCTATTCCGTGGACTACGCGGCCGATGGCGCCAGCGGGCTGCACCTGGCGGTGACCAGCAGCTACGACGTGATCGTGCTGGACCTGATGCTGCCCGGCCTCGATGGCCTGGAGGTCTGCCGCAAGCTGCGCCGCGAGGCGAAGAAGGCCACCCCGGTGCTGATGCTCACCGCGCGCGACACCCTGGAGGACAAGCTGATCGGGCTGGAAGCCGGCGCCGACGATTACCTCGTGAAGCCGTTCGAGGTGCGCGAACTGGAGGCGCGGCTGCGCGCGCTGATCCGCCGCGACCGCCGCCAGGTTTCGGCAGAGGTGCTCAACGTGGGCGACATGACGCTGGATACCGCCACGCTGCGGCTGACCCGCGCGGGGCAGGAGCTCACCGTGTCGCCGATCGGCCTGAAGCTGCTGGCGATCCTGATGCGCGAGTCGCCGCGCGTGGTGAGCCGGCGCGACATCGAGCGCGAGATCTGGGGCGACATGCTGCCCGACTCCGACACGCTGCGCTCGCACCTGTACAACCTGCGCCGGGTCATTGACAAACCCTTCCCGCGGCCCCTGCTACACACCATCCATTCGGCTGGCTACCGGCTCGCGGATCTCGACGCGGAAGTGGCCACGGCCGCCCACATGGCGTGACGTGCAGGCAGCGATGAAAGCGAAAGAAGTGCAGGGCGCGGTGGTGTTCCGCGCCGGCGCCTTCCGGCGTCGCATCGCCTGGGTGTTCGCGCTGCAGTTCGTCGCGGTGGCGATCGTCTGCGTGATGGGCGCGTACGACCAGGCGCCGCTCCCGGCGGCGATCGCGGTAATCGTGCTCGTCACCGGCCTGGCCTGGCTGGCCACGCGCCGCGAGTGGCAGCCGGTGAGTGCGCTGGCGCGGTTGATCAGCGAGTGGCACGACGGCCAGTCCGACCCGGCCGCGCTGCAGCCCGAACGTCTCTCGCGGCGTACCGACGCCGACCTCGCCGTGCTGGCGCGCGGGTTGCAGGGCTTCGCCGCGCGCATCGCCGACTACGGCCAGCGCGAACGCAACTTCACCCGCGACGCCAGCCACGAGTTGCGCACGCCGCTCACGGTGATCCGCATGGCGGTGGACATGCTGGCCGACGAGGGTGGCCTCGACGAACGCGGGAGACGCTCGGTGCGGCGCATCCACCGCGCCACGCGCGAACTGGAGGCGCTGGTCGAGGTGCTGCTGATCCTGGCGCGCGAATCCGACCCCGGCGGCACCGCCGAACAGTTCGTGGTGAACGACGTGCTGCGGCACGAACTGGAAACCGCGCGCGACCTGATGGCGGGCACGCCGGTGGAGCTGCAGTTGGAGGAGCCGGCGCGCTTCGCGTTGCACGGTTCCGCGCGCGCGTTCTCGGTGTTGTGCTGGCAACTGATCCGCGACGCCTGCCAGCATGCCGAGGCGGGCCGTGTGGTGGTCACCGTGTTGCCGGGCGCGATCACCGTGAGCCATGCGGCGGGCAGCGCCGCCGCGACCCGTGCCGGCGGCGAACGACTCAGCTTCGAGCTCGCGATCGCCCAGCGCATCAGCGACCGTTTCGCCTGGCCGCTGGAGCTGCATGCGTCAGGCAGGCCCGGCGTGGCCCGCGTGCGCTTCCCGGATATCTTGCCGATGAGGGCCTGAGGCCCATCGCGAAGCGCCGGCTTCGCGATGCGCAGGACGCCGCCGGTTACTGTTTCAGCGCGGAACCCGCCGCGAACGCGCAGCCGGTCTTCGCCTTCACCTCGTCCACCGTCACGCCGGGGTTCAGCTCGATCAGGGTGAGGCCCTTGCCCTTCTCGACGGCGAACACGCACAGCTCGGTGATGATCAGGTCCACGCATTCCTTGCCGGTGATCGGCAGCTCGCACTGCTCCTTGATCTTCGGCGAGCCATCCTTCGCGCAGTGCTCCATCAGCACCACCACGCGGCGCACGCCGCTGACCAGGTCCATCGCGCCGCCCGGGCCCTTCACCATCTTGCCCGGCACCATCCAGTTGGCGAGGTCGCCGGTGGCGGAGACTTCCATGCCGCCCAGGATCGACAGGTCGATGTGGCCGCCGCGGATCATCGCGAACGAGTCCGCGCTGGAGAAGAAGCTGGAGCCGGGCAGGGTGGTGATGGTCTGCTTGCCCGCGTTGATCAGGTCGGGGTCGACCTGCTCCTCGGTGGGGAACGGGCCGATGCCGAGCAGGCCGTTCTCCGATTGCAGCACCACGTCCATCCCGGCGGGGATGTAGTTCGCCACCAGGGTCGGGATGCCGATGCCGAGGTTCACGTAGAAACCGTCGCGCAGTTCCTTTGCGGCGCGCTGCGCCATCGCGGTGCGCGTGGGGTTCTCCTTGCCGGTGTTCGCGCCGGCGAGGGTGCGGATCTCGATGCGCTTCTCGTACTTCGCGCCCTGGATGATGCGGTCGACGTAGATGCCCGGCACGTGGATGTTGTTCGGGTCCAGCTCGCCCACCTCGACCAGGTGTTCCACCTCGGCCACGCAGACCTTGCCGCAGGTGGCGATCATCGGATTGAAGTTGCGCGCGGTCTCGCGGAACACCAGGTTGCCGAGGCGGTCGCCCTTCCACGCCTTGACGATGGAGACGTCGGCGCGGATCGCCTCCTCCAGCACGTATTCCTTGCCGTCGAACACCTTGGTTTCCTTGCCCTCGGCCAGCTTGGTGCCGAACGCGGTGCGGGTGTAGAAGCCGGGGATGCCGGCGCCGCCGGCGCGCAGCTTCTCGGCCAGCGTGCCCTGCGGGGTGAGGTGCAGCTCCAGCTCGCCGGCCAGCACCTGGCGCTCGAATTCCTTGTTCTCGCCCACGTAGGAGGCGTACACGCGCTTCACCTGATGCGTCTTCAGCAGCGGACCCATGCCGAAGTCGTCCACGCCGGCGTTGTTGCCCACGATGGTCAGCCCCTTGGTGCCGGCTTCCAGCAGCGCGCCGATCAGGTTCTCGGGGATGCCGCACAGGCCGAAACCGCCCGCCGCGATCGTCATGTTGTCGAACAGCAGGCCGGCTAGCGCCTTGGCCGCCGTTGCGTAGACCTTGTCCATTGCCGTGCCTTCATGCAGGGGAACCAGTTGCCAAGGATACGACGGATTGCCGCCGGGCCGTGCTGTACCAAGGTCGCAAGTGCTTCCGCGGCGGCTTATGCCGAGGCTTGACGTCTAGCATTTACGCATGTAAACATCAATTCACTTACACGTGTAAACGGTGGCATCATGGCGATCAGCGAAGCCGAGGCGGTGGTGATGGAGGTGCTGTGGCGCACGGCGCCACGCAGCGCCGAGGAGATCCTGGCCGAGGTCGGTCCGGCGCAGGACTGGCAGGAGGGCACGGTGAAATCCCTGCTCAACCGCCTGCTGAAGAAGAAGGCGGTGAAGGCGGAGAAGGATGGCCGCCGCTACCTCTACACGCCGCTGCTCAGCCGCGAGAAATACGTGTCGCAGGAGAGCAAGGGCCTGCTCGACCGCCTGTTCGACGGCCGCGTGGCGCCGCTGGTGGCGCACTTCTCCGAGCAGCGCAAGCTCGGCAAGAAGGACATCGCCGAACTGCGCAAGCTGCTCAAGGAGCTCGACGATGAACACTCTTGAATCGTTCGCGATGGATTGGGCCGCGCGCGGCTGGCTGGCGCAGCTGGCCTTCACCGCGGCGGTGCTGCTCGTTGCCGGGCTGCGCAGGCCGTGCCGCCGCTGGTTCGGTGCGGAGCACGCCTTCCAGCTGTGGCTGCTGCCGCCGCTGGCCATGCTGGCCAGCCAACTGCCGCATGCCGCCACATCGTCGGCGCCGCTGCCCCCGCTGGTGTACACGATCACCTCGGTGGTCGGCGCAACGGCGTCGCATGCGGATGCCGCCGGCGGTTTCGACTGGCGCACTGCCGCCCTGCTGCTGTGGCTGGCCGGCATCGCCGTGGTGCTCGGGTCCGCCGTCGCGGTGCAGCTCCGCTACCGTGAGCGTTTGCGCGGCGCCGCGCCGGTGACTGGCGTGTCGGCATCCCGGCCGGTACTGCGCGCCACGAGCGCCGGCGTCGGACCTGCCCTGGTCGGTGCATGGCGCAGCCGCATCGTGCTGCCCGCGGATTTCCATCAACGCTACGACACCACCGAGCAGGCGCTGATCCTCGCCCACGAGGCCGCGCATGCGCGGCGTGGCGATGGCTGGTGGTGCCTGCTTGCGCAGGCGCATGTCGCGCTGCTGTGGTGCCACCCGTTGGCGTGGTGGGCGCTTGCCGCGCTGCGCCAGGACCAGGAACTGGCCTGCGACGCCGCCGTGCTGCGCGAACACGGCGCGCAGCGCCGCAGCTATGCGAATGCGATGTTGAAAACCCAGTCGGCCGCATTCGCGTTGCCGGTGGGCTGCACGTGGTCCCCTCGCCATCCACTTACGGAGCGTATTGCCATGTTGGGGAAGCATCAGCCGGGAAAGGTTCGTCGCGCGTGTGGTTCGCTCGTTGTCCTGGGCATGGCGCTGGCGCTTGCGGGCAGCGTCTACGCGACGACGCAGCCGGGGTCGTCAACGGCAATGGCCACGCAGGAGGTTTCCGCGCAGCGTTACACGTTGAAACTGGTGCTCGGGTTCGGCGGCGAGCCGCCACGCTATCACGGCACCCTGTGCCTGAAGCCGGGCCAGTTCCACGACATGATCGAGACCAACCTTGGCAAGTTGCCGCAATGGCAAGGACGCTTCACCGTGGTTCCCGCCGAGCACGGGCAATTGGAGGTCCAGGCGACCATGAGTGGCGGCCCGCTGGCCAGGCCTGCCAACCCGCGGATTCGCATGCTGCCCGGGCAGCAGGGCACCATCCAGGTGGGCAGCAAGCTTGCCGACAAGGATGGCAAGGTCGTCGAGGACGACACGATCAGGATCGACCTGACGCCAAGCATCGGCTGCTGAGTATCGCTGCATGGGGTTGGCAGGCGCGTCTCGCTATACTTTTCCCCGTTGTCCTCAGGGAAAGAGTCCCGTGAAGCCGCGCCGCCTGCTGCCTGTCCTTGCCGCCCTCGGAGTCGCCACGATGAGCCACGCCGCCGTGCCGCCCGTGCTGGTGATCCACGGCGGCGCCGGGGTCATCAAGCACGACCTGACCCCCGCGAAGGAGAAGGCGATACGCGCGGCGATGACGAAGGCCTTGCAGAGCGGCTACGCCGAACTGAAGGCCGGCAAGAGCGCGGTGGACGCGGTAAGCGCGGCGATCGTGGTGCTGGAGGACGATCCGGACTTCAACGCCGGCAAGGGCGCGGTGTTCACCCACGACGGCAGGAACGAACTGGACGCGGCGATCATGGACGGCGACAGCCGTCGCGCCGGTGCGGTGGCCGGCGTGGAGCGGATCAGGAACCCGATCCTGCTGGCGCGCGCGGTGATGGAAAAGACGCCGTACGTGATGCTGTCCGGCACGGGCGCCGAGGCGTTCGCGCAAAGCATCGGCATGCCGCTGGTCGACCCCTCCTGGTTCCGCACCGAGGAACGCTGGCAGCAGTTGCAGAAGGCGCTCAGGGAGGACGCCGCCGGCAAGCGGCACGAGAGCGAGGAAACCGCGAAGCACTTCGGCACCGTGGGTGCGGTGGCGCTGGATGCGCAAGGGCATCTCGCCGCCGGCACCTCCACCGGTGGCATGGTCGACAAGCGCTGGGGCCGCATCGGCGACTCGCCGATCATCGGCGCGGGCACCTACGCGAACAGCGACTGCGCGGTGTCCGGCACCGGCTGGGGCGAGTACTACATCCGCACCGTGGCGGCGCACGCGATCTGCATGCAGGTGAGCCAGATGCGCGTGCCGATCAAGCGTGCGGCGGCCGTGGTCATCAACCAGGAGATCCCCGCGCTGGGCGGCAACGGCGGCGCGATCGCGCTGGACGTGCACGGCAACATCGCGATCCCGTTCAACACCGACGGCATGTACCGCGGCTGGATCGACGCCAGCGGCGTGCCGCACGTGGCGATCTACGGCGACGAGGACGATGGCAGCTCCGCGCCGCCCGCACCCGCGTCGGCCGCCAGCACGGACGATGCCGGCGAGCAGCCGTAGGAGCGGCTTCAGCCGCGACCGGCGCGTGAAATCGCGGCTTGAAGCCGCTCCTACAAAAGCTTCTGCAGCTGTGCCGCGGTGAGCTCGCCGCTGATGCCTTGCCGGCTGCCGTCGGCACGGATGATTTCGGTGTGCGGGGTCTCGCCGCCCCAGTCCGGATCGATCAGGTAATCGAGGCGCTCGGGCGAGGCTTCGGCGTAGGCGCGCGACGGATAGCCGTCCATCCGCATGGCCTTGAGCCGCGCGGCGATCTCCGCGTCGTGCGCGATGCCGTCGGTGGCCACGGTGACCAGCTCGATCTCCTGCGGGTGCGCACGTTGCAGCTTCGCCAGCGCCTGCATGTTCGCCTCGCAGTAGGCGCAATCCAGCGCCCACACGGCGAGGATGCGCACGCCATGGGCCGGCGGCTTGAGCAGGGTCGGCACTTCGGCGGCGGACAGCGGCGTGAGCGTGCCGGCATGGGCGAGGGCCGGTAGCGCCAGCGCGAGCAGGGTGGCGAGGGCAAGGCTGCGCATCAGGGAGCCTCGCCGGGAACCAGCCGGAAACCGGCGGCGGTGTTCCACGCCACGAAGGCGCGGCCCTGCCAGGTCAGCAGCTGCGGCGAGCCGACGGCGGCGCTGGAGTGGGCGATGGCACGCGGCGTGCCGAAGTGCAGGCCGTCGTCAGTGGAGCTGCGCAGCATCAGCGTGTAGCCGTTCGCGTCGACCTGGTTCCATGCCAGCCACACGGTCCTGCCGTGGACGGCCACGTCGGCGTGGCTGGCGCCAGGGCCGGCGAGCTGCAGCAGGTGCTTCGGCGGTTGGCCGGGATCGAGCTGGCCGTACCAGATCGCGGGACCGTGGCTGGCCTCGTACCACACGGCATGGCGCACGCCGTCGGCGCCGATGGCCAGGCCGGGGCCCTGCTCCGGGCAGGCGGCGATGCGCCAGCCGCTGAAGGTGGCGCGCTCGGCATGCACGGGCGTGCCATCGACGGGCAGCAGGGCGAAGGCGTGGTCGCGGACGTTGTCGCCGTAGACGCCGCGGAAGAACGTGGCGATTTCGCTCTTTGGCGTGAGCGCCAGCGCGATGCGGCAGCACTCGCAGGAATGGTCCATCACCTTGCGCTCGGGCACGAAGCTGCGACCCGCGTCGTCCGACCAGCTGTAGTACACCGCGGCGCCGAGGTAGGGGCGGCCCTTGGCCTTCGCTGCTTCCAGGTCGCGCTTGTCGATCCAGGCGATCACCACGCGGCCCCGGCCGTCCACGGCCAGCGCGTCGAAGCGGTGGGTGATGTCGGCGAGGTCGTGCTGCACGGTGATCGGCGCGGCGAAGTGTGCGCCGCCGTCCAGCGAGCGGGCGAAGCGCACGTAGCCGCTCCACGGCTTCGCGCGCGGTTGCGACCAGCTGACGTACAGCTCACCCTTTGAGCCGAACGCGATCTTCGGCCGGTTCTCGCCCGACTCGTAGATCGGCTCGGCGACGGCATTGACGTCCACCGGTGCGCTCAGGGTCTTGCCGAGGTCGTCGGAGTGGCGCAGGCGGACGTGGCCGTCCGCCGCGTCCACCACCCACAGCCGGCCGTGTGCGTCGAAGGCGGCGCTGGCGCCCAGCGCGGGGCCATGGGGCATCTTCATGCCGTGCATGTCGTGGGCGGCGACGGCGAACGACAGCAGGCAGAGCAGGGCGGCGATCAGTTTGCGCATGGCAGGTCAGGTCATGGAATTCGTCGGGAGGCGGCCTCTTCCCGCTGGCGGGAGCGGAGAAAGCGCGTCGCTACAGATCCCAGCGCAGTTCGCCGAACCAGGTGCGGCCGGCATAGGGATGGTAGACCCAGTAGTGCTCGTTGGTGAGGTTGTCCACGCCCAGCGAGGCGGTCCATTGCGGCGCGAAGCGCCAGCGCAGCCTGGCGTCGGCCACGGTGAAGCTGCTCACTGCGCCGTAGGTGTCCACGTGGTCGCTGTCGTCCAGCGTGCCGTACTGGCGGCCGGAATGGCGCAGGCCCAGCGACGTGTCCCAGCCCGGCGCGAAGCGCCAGTCGGCGAACAGGCTGGCGCGCAGGCGCGGGATGCGCGGGAAAGTCTTGCCGTCCGCGGTGGGAAACTGCAGGTCGCGCAGCGTGGTCGCCTGGTTCCAGGCGGCGCTGGCGCTGAGGTCGACATGGGAACCGCCGATGTCGGTCAGCACCAGCTCGCCCTCGATGCCGCGCGTGCGCACGCTGGTTATGTTCTGCACATTGGTCACCGGCACCGGCAGGGTGATGTCGGTCTGCGAGTACAGCGTGTCGGCCACGCGGTCCTGGTACAGCGACACGCGCCAGTGGCCTGCTTGCGGCAGCGTGCGGATCAGGCTGAGGTCGGTGGACCAGTCGCGCTCGGGCTGCAGGTCGGGGTTGTTGTTGATGATCGCGCCGTTGGAGACCGAACCCTGGAACAGTTCCTCGACGGTGGGGTAGCGCACCGCCTTGCCCCAGGACAGGCGCAGCTGCCAGTCGCTCGCGAGATCCCAGCTCAGCGCGGCCTTGGGCGAGAAGTCGCTGCGCCGGCGCGAGGGGTAGTCGAGCGCGGTGCTGGCGCTCGCCAGCAGGCCGTCCCGGGCGCGCCACTGTTCCCAGCGCGTGCCCAGGGTCAGCGCCCAGGCCTCGGCGAAGCTCCACACGTCCTGCAGGTAGAGCGCGCTGGTCTGCGTGCGGCCGGCGTAGGCGCGGACCAGCGGGCCGTCGGCGGCGCCCAGCCAGTCGCTGGCCGCGCGCACGCGCGAGTCGAGCCGGTAGCGGTCGAGGTGGGCGCCGGCATACAGCATGTTCTCGTCGCCCAGCGGGCCGGAACTGCGCAGGTCGAGCGTGCTCCAGCCGGAACCGCCCATGTCGTTCACCGTGCCGGGGCCGCTCCATGCACTGCTGGCGGACGAGCCGGCCGCGTCGTGCTCAAGGTTGTGCCGGTAGTCGTAGCGGCTGGCCACGGCGTCCCAGTGCCAGCTGTTGTCGAGATGGCCGGCGAGCTCGGCGCCGTAGAGCACGTGGGTCTGGTCGAAGGCGCTGGGGGCGAGGCCGCTGGCGGGCAGCGTCCAGACCCGGCCGTCGGCGAGGATGCCGCCGCCGTACACCGCTTGTCCGGCCGCGTTGCGGATCAGGCTGCGGGTGGCGTCGTACGCCCGGTTGTGCCACCAGCCCAGCGTGAACAGCGCGTTGACCGCGGGGGTGATGTCCACGCCCAGTTGCAACGACGCCTGGGTCTGCCGGGTGTGCTCGATGGTGTTGGCGCCGTAGACCAGCCGCGGCGTGCCGTTGGGGTTGCGGTCCAGCGTGGCGCCTTCC
Source organism: Rhodanobacter geophilus (assembly GCF_040812275.1). Taxonomy (NCBI): domain Bacteria; kingdom Pseudomonadati; phylum Pseudomonadota; class Gammaproteobacteria; order Lysobacterales; family Rhodanobacteraceae; genus Rhodanobacter; species Rhodanobacter geophilus. The sequence goes on from NZ_JBFOHL010000005.1 coordinate 183,109, forward strand.
ACCGGCACGGCGGCGGCCGCATCGCCGCCGGCGCCGGCGGTGGCGTACTGCATCGGCTGGCCATGGTTGTCGAGCCGGTTGAGCGAGAACAGCCAGCGCCAGCGGCCCTGTTTGTCGCCGAGCTGGGCGGCGAGGCGATGGCCGTCGTAATTCCCACCGGCGCCGTAATGGTCGCCATAGCCCTGGCTGAAATACTGGGCGTTGGCGCTGGCGATCAGCCGATCCGGCATGCGGGTGTGGATCAGCACCGTGGTGCCCATCGAGTTGCCGGGGTAGAGCGCCGAATACGGACCGTACAGCACGTCCACCGCGCCGATCTGCGCGGGCGCCACCATGCCCCAGCGCGGCGCGCCGTCCCAGCTGTTGCTCATCAGGTTGGAGAGCAGCAGGCCGTCGACGTAGAGCAGGCTGCGCGCGTTCTGCAGCGTGCCGCTGTTGCGGCCGCTGATCGTGGCGTTGGGGTCGCCGATGTAGCGCTGGCGCACCTGCAGGTTGGGCGCGTAGCGCAGCGCATCGGCGCTGTCGACCAGGTTCTGCTGCTGCAGGCGCTTGCGGTCGATGCGCACCGTCACGCCGGGCGTGTTCAGCACGGCGGTATCGCTGGCGTGCACCTGCACCGGGGCCAGCGTGGTGGCCTGCGGCGGGTCGTCGGCATGCACCACGCCGCCGGTGGCGGCCAGCAGCAGCGCGATGGGAATACGGATGTCCACGCAACAACCCTTGACCCCGGTCCAAGGTTGCTAGCTTAGCCGCTTCCCGCAACGGCGCCAGACGGCGCGTTGTCGCAGCCGCTGCGGGTCAGTTCTCGTCGCCGGGGCGCTCGCGCACCGGATGCTTGCCCAGCTTGCGCTGCAGGGTGCGGCGGTGCATGCCGAGCCGGCGCGCGGTCTCGGAGATGTTGCCGTTGCACTCGGTGAGCACGCGCTGGATGTGTTCCCACTCCAGCCGGCGCAGCGCCAGCGGCGCCTCGGGAGCGTCGGGCAGGTCCTCGTCCTCGCCTTCCGTTCCGCTGTCGCCGTCGAGCAGGGCGCGTACCACCGCGTCGGCATCCACCGGTTTCGCGAGGTAGTCGTGCGCACCGCGCTTGATCGCCTCCACCGCGGTGGCGATCGAGGCGTAGCCGGTGAGCAGCAGCACGCGCATGTCCGGCACCAGGGTGTGCAGCTCGGGGATCAGCCGCAGGCCGTTCTCCTCGCCCAGCTTCAGGTCGAGCACGCAGTAGCGCGGCTGGTGGCGGCGCGCCAGCATGCGCGCATCGCCGAGGTTGGTGGCCGAGATCACCTCGAAGCCGCGCGAGGTCAACGCGCGGGTCAGCACGCGCACGAAGGTGGCGTCGTCGTCCACCAGCAGCAGGGGGCGTGCGGGGGAAGGGTAGGCAGGCTCGTTCATGCGGGGATTCCGGTGGGGCGGCGCCGTCCATTTTGCCGCATGCGGTTCAACGCCGCGAAATCACCGCCAGCGGCAGGCGCAGGCGGACCACGGCGCCGTCGTCGGTGTTGCGTGCCACCAGTTCGCCGCTGAGGCGCTCGGCGGTGGCCACGGCGAGGGTGAGGCCGAGGCCCAGGCCGGCCTGTTTCTGCGAGTGGCCAAGCCGTGCATTGCCTTCGGTGCTGGCGAAGCCGGGACCGCGGTCGATCACCAGGAACTGCAGCCAGTCGCCTTCGCGCTCCACCTGCAGCAGCACTTCGCGCGAGTCGCGCAGGGCGGAGGCGTCGGCGGCGTTGTTCAGCAAGTTCAGCAGTGCATGGCGCAGGCCGGGCGGCACGTGCAGCGGCAGCCGTGCGGTGTCCTCGTCCAGCTGCAGTTCCAGCTCGGCCTCGGGGCGCAGCAACTGGAAGCGCTCGGTGCAGCTGTGCAGGAACTGCGCCACGTCCAGCCGCTCGGGCTCCTGCGAGAGCTGGGCCTGGCCGAACGCCACCATCTCGCGCAGGATGTCGCGGCAGCGGTCCACCTGGCCTTCGAGCAGGGAGAGATCCTCGGCCAGCCCGGCGTCGCCGGCGTGCTCGCGGCGCAGCTCCGGCAGCAGGGTGCGCATGGTGGAGAGCGGCGTGTTGAGCTCGTGCGCGGCACCGGCGGCCTGGGTGGCGATGGCGAGGATGCCCTCGTCGCGCAGCGCCCGCTCGTGCACGCGCTGCATCGCCAACTGCTGCACGCGCAGCGCACGCGCCAACCGGTTGATGAAGAAGCCCAGCAGCAACGCCATGATGACGAAGTTCACCCCCATGCCGATCACGTGCAGCGAGTAGCCGTGGTCGTGCATGCCGTCCAGCACCGGCAGCGGCACGTAGCGACGGAGCAGCAGCAGGTAGGCGGTGCCGGCGAGGGCGGCCACCGCGAGGATGGCGCGTATCGACAGCGCCGCCGCGGAGAGCGCGATCGGCACCAGCAGCAGGGTGACGAAGGGGTTGCTGGCGCCGCCGGTAAAGTAGAGCAGTACGCCCAGCACCAGGGTGTCGATGCCGATATGGGCGATCGTCTCCCCCTCGCTTACCGGCCAGGGGCGGCCCAGCCGCCACGCAGCCAGCACCGAGAACACCGCGAGCAGGCCGATGCAGGCCAGCAGCGGCAGCAGCGGTATCGCCAGGTGCAGCCAGAACGCGCAGACCAATGCGGCCACGCTCTGTCCGCCGATCGCGCACAGGCGCAGCCACGCCAGCGCGCGCGCCAGCGCAAACGGGCCGATGCGGTTCTTGAGCGGGCGATGCGACATGCGATCCGTCCTGTTGCCATGGCTCCGTCGCCGTGCGACGACGGAGCCGCCGGGTCAGGGCGTGTCGAACTCCTCGCTGCGCACGGCGGGCAGCGGCTCACGGTGGCTTGCCACGTCGGCGTGGCTGGCCGACAGCTTGCTCATCAGCGGCAGCACGGCCAGCGCGACCACGGTGCAGCCCACGCCGACCAGGCCGAGCTTGTTGAACAGGCTGGTGTAGATGTCCAGCGACTGCACCGGGTCGGTGAGCCCCGCGGGGATGTGCGCGTAGTTGGCCACCACGCTGCCGAGGTACTGCGAGATGCCCGAGGCCACGAAGTAGGCACCCATCATGAAGCCGCCCATGCGTTCCGGCACGTAGCGGGCGATCATCGCCAGGCCCAGGCCGGACACCAGCAGCTCGCCCAGCGAGTACAGGCCGTAGCCCCAGACCATGGTCCACGAGGAAACCTGGCCGTTAACGGCCCAGTGCGCGCCGACGCCGTAGATGAAGAAGCCGGCGGCCACCGCCGCGAAGCCCCAGGCGAACTTGGCGGCGACGGAAATATCCTTGCCGACGCGGCCCAGCGTGTTGTAGATGAGTACCAGCACCGGGCTCAGCAGCACGATCCAGATCGCATTGAGCGACTGGAACTGCTCCGGGATCCAGGTGAGGATGTGCCAGCCGAACAGGCTGAAGTCCAGGTCCACGTTCTTCTGCGCGAACAGGTTCAGCGACGTGGACATCTGCTGGTAGAAGATGAAGAAGAAGATCGTCTGCACCGTCAACACCAGCGCCGCGATGAGGCCGGCGCGTTCGTCCTGGTGGCTGGAGCGGATCAGGTGGACAAAGATGCCGAGCACGACGACACCGGCGGCATACACGCAGATGCGCGCCACCAGCTCGCTGTGCAGGATGAAGGCCGAGACGAACACCAGCGCCAGGGCGCTGCCGAGCACGCCGGACAGCTTCTTCAGGTCGACAGGTGCGTCGTCGGCCGGCGAGCCGATGTGCTTCAGCGTGCGACTCATCAGCGCGTAATTGAACAGGCCCAGCAGCAGGCCGACCGCGCAGGCGCCGAAGGCGGTGTGCCAGCCCCAGTCGTCGCTGACATGGCTGCCCACGTAATCGCGGATCCACGGCGTGAGCAGCATCGAGATGGTCGAGCCGATGTTCACCGCCATGTAGTAGATGGTGAACGCGCTGTCGATCTTGGTGTCGTCGCCTTCGTAGATCTTGCGCACCAGGTTGCCGGCATTCGGCTTGAACATGCCGTTGCCGACGATGATCACGCCCAGCGAGAAGTACAGGAACAAGGCGTTGTCGGTGGGAATCCACAGCAGCGCGTAGCCCAGCATCAGCACGATCGCGCCCATGCGCATGGTGCGGCGGGTGCCGATCAGCTTGTCGCCCACCCAGCCGCCGATCGCCGGCGTCACGTAGATCAGCGCGGCGGCCGCGCCCCAGATCAGGTTCGCCTTGGTGTCGACGAAGCCCAGCTTCTTCATCATGTAGGTGACCATCAGCACCTGCATGCCGTAGAAGCCGAAGCGCTCCCACATCTCGATCAGGAAGACGGTACTGAACGACCGAGTTTGCGAAACGGGTGGATTCTGGATGGCCATGCAACGATTCCGTGCTGAGGAGTACAACGGCCGCGCAAGCGCGGCCGGCGAGTTGCGGCGCTGGACGGCACCACAACCGACGAAGGGTAACCCATCCGTCATGGCGGCTTCGCTGCGACGCAATATCAAGGACGGCGGCACGGAAGTGCGCGGCCACCCTGTGGCATCATTGGGGTTTGGCTCCGTGTTGCGGAGCGCCACTCGGCAGAGACTCGCTACCCATGCCTGGCCACGGATTCCGCGGCAACCCGCGCCAACTCTGGAACGCCTTCCGCTGGTCGATGCTGGGCCTGCGCGCGGGCTGGCGGCACGAAGCCTCGTTCCGGCTGGAGGCGATGCTGGCGGTGGTGCTGATCCCGCTGGGCCTGTGGCTGGGGCAGGGCGCACTGGAGAAACTCGCCCTGGTGGCGCCGGCCTTCCTGGTGCTGTCCGCCGAGCTGCTCAACTCCGCGGTCGAGGCGGTGGTGGACAAGGTCAGCCCCGAGTTCCACGAACTGGCCGGCCGCGCCAAGGACATGGGTTCCGCCGCGGTGTTCCTGCTGCTGGTGCTGATGGTGTTGAGCTGGGGTCTGGTGCTGGGCGCGCGCTTCCTCTGATTGCGCGGTTCGGCGCGGGATGCTGCAATGGCGCCCTCACCGGAACGGAGCCCCGCCATGAAACTGCTGCGCAATCTCGTGCTGTTGCTGCTCGTCGTGGGGCTCACCGGCTGCGGCTACAACGCCATGCAGCGGCAGGACGAGGCTGTCAAGGCCGCGTGGTCGGAAGTGCTCAACCAGTACCAGCGCCGCGCCGACCTGGTGCCGAACCTGGTCGCCACGGTGAAGGGCTATGCCCAGCACGAGGAAAAGGTGTTCACCGAGGTGGCCGACGCGCGCGCCAAGGTGGGCAGCATCCAGGCGACGCCGGAACTGGCGAACGATCCGCAGGCGCTGGCGAAGTTCCAGGCCGCGCAAGGCCAGCTCGGCAACGCGCTGTCACGGCTGATGGCGGTGAGCGAGAACTATCCCACGCTCAAGGCCGACGGCCTGTTCCAGAACCTGCAGGCGCAGCTGGAAGGCACCGAGAACCGCATCACCGTGGCGCGCCAGCGCTACGTGCAGGCGGTGCAGCAGTACAACGGGCTGATCCGCACCTTCCCGAACAACCTCACCGCGAAGATGTTCGGCTACACCGTGAAGCCGAATTTCAGCGTGCAGAACGAACAGGCGATCTCCAGCGCGCCCAAGGTCGATTTCGGCGGCGCCGCCGCGCCGGCGCCTGCCGCCTCGGCGCATTGAGATGATGCGGAGCTGCCCGCGGGCGCGGTGGGTGTGGCTGCTGGCCGTTGCGTTGCTGCTGCCGGCGCTGTTGCACGCCGATGCCGCGGTGCCGAAGCTCGCGCGGCACGTCACCGACCTCACCGGCACGCTCGACGCGCAGCAGGTGGACCGGCTCGATGCGCAACTGGTGGCGCTGGAGAAGGCCAAGGGCGCGCAGCTGGTGGTGCTGATGGTGGGCAGCACCCGGCCGCAGGACATCGACAGCTATTCGCTGGACGTGTCGATGACGAACAAGGTGGGCCGCAAGGGCATCGACGACGGCGTGCTGCTGCTCGTCGCCAAGGACGACCGCGCCGTGCGCATCGAGGTGGGAGCGGGACTGGAAGGCGCGATTCCCGACGCCGCCGCGGCGCGCATCATCCGCGAGTACCTCGCGCCGAAGTTCCGCACCGGCGACTATTACGGCGGCATCAGCGACGCGGTGGGCGCGCTGACCCTGCTGGTCAACGGCGAGCCACTGCCGCCGCCGGTGCAGGGGGCGCCGCACGAACGGCGTGGCCCGGATCTCAACGGCCTGCTGGGGATCGGTTTCTTTGCGTGGATCTTCCTGCGCGGCGTGCTGGGCCGCGCGCATGCGCTGGTGCGCGCGCCGGTCGGCGGACTGGTGATCGGCGGCCTGTTCTGGCTGGTGGCCTCCGCGGGCATGGGCATTTTCGGCGGCATCGTGGGTGGACTCCTGATGCTGCTGCCGGCCGGCGCCGGTCGCTCGATCGGTGGCGGCGGCTGGGGCGGTTTCGGTGGCTGGGGCGGCGGCGGCTTCGGCGGGGGCGGTGGTTTCGGTGGCGGCGGCGGGTTCAGCGGAGGCGGCGGCAGCTTCAACGGCGGCGGCGCCTCGGGGAGCTGGTGAGATGACCCGCCTGTCGCGTCTGCTGATGAATCTGGGCGAAGGCTGGTTCCAGCTCCGCCGCCGCTTTCCTGCCGCCCTGCTGGACGAGATCGCCGCGGCTGTGGCGGAAGGCGAGCACGCCCATCGCGGCGAAGTGCGCCTGGTCGTGGAGTCGCGGCTGTCGCCGCTGGCGCTGCTCGCCGGGCTCGATGCCCCGGCGCGCGCACGCCAGCTGTTCGGCCAGCTCGGCATCTGGGATACCGAGCACAACAACGGCGTGCTGCTCTACGTGCTGCTGGCCGAGCACCGCATCGAGGTCGTCGCCGACCGCGGCATCGCCCGTCACGTGGCGCCCGGCGAGTGGAGCGTGGTGTGCCAGCACATGCGCGAAGCCTATGCGCGCGGCCAGTGGCGCGAGGGCAGCCTGCGCGGCATCGAGGCCGTGCATGCGTTGCTCGAACGGCACTTCCCCGCCGACGGCCAGCCGCGGCAGGACGAACTGCCGGACAGGCCCGTGCTGCTCTGAGCCGCCTGCCGCGTCCGGTCACGGGCGCGGCAGGCGGTTGCGCGGGATCAGGGCGGGGTGGTGCCCTTGCCGATGTACTTGGCCAGGAACGCCTGCATGAGGTTCAGGCGATCCACGTTGTTCGCCTCGGTATAGAAGCCATGGCCTTCGCCGGATTTGGCCATCCATTCGTAGGGCTTGTGCGCGGCGTCCAGCGCGGCGCGCATGGCCTTGGCCTGGGCGAACGGCACGCGCTGGTCGGCTTCGCCGTGGATCAGCAGCACGGGCACGTCGATCCGGTCGGCCAGCTTGTCGGGCGAATTGGCGGCCAGTGCCGCGTCGTCCTTACCGATCACGGCGGTAAGGTAGTTCTTGCCGAAGGTGTCCGAGCCGATGCTGCCTTTCCTGTACATCATCGCCAGGTCATAGACGCCGGCGTAGCCGATCGCGCACTTGAACAGCTTCGGCGCGCGGATCACCGACATCAGCGCCGAGTAGCCGCCGAAGCTGCCGCCGTAGACGCAGACCCGGTCCGGATCGGCGTACTGCTGCTGCTCGGCCCATTGCACGCCGTCGATCAGGTCCTGCTGGATGCGCGTGCCCCACTGGAGGTAGCCGGCCTGCTCGAAGTTCACCCCGCGGCCGCTGGAGCCGCGGTAGTTCACCTGCAGCACCAGGTAGCCGCGGCTGGCGAGGAACTGCGCGTCCCAGTCGAAGAACCAGTCGTCGCTGACGCCGTGCGGGCCGCCGTGCGGCAGCAGCACCATCGGCAGCTTGTTCATCGGCACGCCGTTGGGGACGGTGAGGATGGCTTCCAGCTCCATGCCGTCGCTGGCCTTGAAATGCATCGGCACGCGCTCGGCCATCTTCGCCGGGTCGATCCACGGCGCCGCCGCGAACAGCCTGCGTACCTTGTAGTGCCCGGTGTCGATCAGGTAGTAGCTTCCCGGATCGCGGTCGCTGCCCACGGAGAACAGCAGTTCGCGGCCATCCTCGCTGAAGTCGATGAAGTCGACGAACTCGCCGGGGAATTTCTGGCTGATGGCGGCGTACAGCTTGGCCGCCGGCAGGGCGGGGTCGATATAGATCGGGCGTGGCGCGCCGGTCGCCGTGGCCACCGCGAAGGGTTGTCGCGGCGGCGCGGTCCACTGGACATCGTCGATGCTGCCGAAGTCGTCCTTGGCCAGCACCTTGCGGTCGCCGCCGTCCAGCTGCTGCTCGATCAGTTCGGCAGGGCCGCCTTCCACGCTGTACCAGGCGTAGACGTGCCGGCCGTCGGGGGTCGTGGCGAACGGCGCGAAGAACTTGCCGGCCTGCGCCCGGCCCAACTGCGCCCAGTGGCCGTTGATGCTCTGGTAGGCCACGTACTCGAAGCCGGTATCCGTGCCGAAGGCGAATTCCACCTTGCCGTCGGGGCCGACCAGGAAGTCGAGCTGGCCCACGCCGATGTCGCCGATCAGGTGGCGCACGTTCTTCATGGCGTCGACGTCGTACAGCACGCTGCGGTCACGTTCGACCCAGTCGTGGGCGCCGAGATAGAAATGACCGTTGGCCTTCGCCGGCAGGCCATCCACGGAGCCCCAGCCATCGTCGGCCTGGCGGGTGCTGCCGCGAGTGCCGTAACCGGCCTGGTAGCCGAACAGGTAGTCCTGGTGGCTGCCGTCCACATTGGTGGCGAGGATCTCGCCGGTGAGCTGGGGGCGGTCGATGGAGCCGAACAGCTTGCCCTTTTCCACGATCAGCCGGGTCGGGCTGACCCATGCCACGTTGGCCGGCACCTCGTTCACGGGCATGCGCAACATGCTGACCGGCCTGCTCATGTCGGCGACATCGAAGATCACCAGCGCATGGCTGTCGCCGTCGTCCATGCGCAGTGCGATGTGCTGGCCGTCGGGCGAGAGCCGCGGCATCGACAGGCTGGCGTGGCGGGCGAAATCCTCCACCGGAATCAGGTTTGCCGCGGCAGCGGCGGCGGGTGACACCAGGCACGCCACGACCAGCGCGGCGTGCAGCTTGCGCAAAGACACCATCCTTGCTCTCCCCTGTTGGCAACGATGCGGCCCGGTCATGGCGGATGCTCCCCTGCACCAGGGCCGACCGGCTGGGCGGCAGTTTAGCCGCCCGTGCCGGGCCTTGTCCCGTTACACTGACGGCCTTGTCTGCCTCGATTTCGCAGCCGCATGTCGCTACCCCTCGTCGTCGATATCAACCCCATCGCCTTCCACCTCGGCCCGGTGCAGGTGCACTGGTACGGGCTGATGTACCTGGTGGGCTTCTTCAGCGCCGCGGTGCTGGGCGAGTACCGGCGCCGGCGCGGCCGCCTGCCGGTGACGCGCGACGCGCTGGGCGACCTGTTCTTCTACGGCATGATGGGCGTGATCGTGGGCGGACGGATCGGCTACATGCTGTTCTATTACGCCGGCGGCCTGCGCTGGATCTGGACCGACCCGCTGGCGCTGTTCCGCGTGTGGGACGGCGGCATGAGCTTCCACGGCGGCCTGCTCGGCGTGCTGGTGGCGGGGCTGTGGTGGTCGCGCCGGCAGCAGCTGCACTTCTTCGACACCGTGGATTTCGTGGCGCCGCTGGTACCGATCGGACTGGGGCTGGGGCGGCTGGGCAACTTCATCAACGGCGAGCTGTGGGGCAAGCCCACGCAACTGCCGTGGGGCATGATCTTTCCGCATGCGCACGGCGAGGACGCGGCCTACGCGGCCACGCATCCGGCCTGGCAGGCGCAGTTGCAGCAGTTCGGCGGCCTGGTGCGGCAGCCCTCGCAGCTGTACGAGATGGCGCTGGAGGGCGTGGCGATGTTCGCCGTGCTGTGGCTGGTGTCGATGAAGCCGCGGCCGCGCTACCTGGTCTCCGGGCTGTTCGCGCTGATGTACGGCTGCTTCCGCTTCGCGGTGGAATTCGTGCGCCTGCCCGACATCCAGCTCGGTTACCTCGCGTTCGGCTGGGTGACGATGGGGCAGATCCTGTCGCTGCCCCTGATCGTGGTGGGCCTGTGGCTGCTTTGGCTCTCGCGTCGCGCACCCACGCTGCGCCTGTACGAAGTGGCGATGCCGGCGAAGGACGGAGAGGGAGAGTAAGCCGATGCGCGCCTACCTCGACCTGCTGCGCCACGTGCTGGAACACGGCACGGAGAAATCCGACCGCACCGGCACCGGCACGCGCAGCGTGTTCGGCTGGCAGATGCGCTTCGACCTCGCCGAAGGCTTCCCGCTGGTCACCACCAAGAAGCTGCACCTGAAGTCCATCATCCACGAGCTGATCTGGTTCCTGCAGGGCGACACCAATATCGCCTACCTCAAGGAACACGGGGTCAGCATCTGGGACGAATGGGCCGATGCCGACGGCAACCTCGGTCCGGTCTACGGCCAGCAGTGGCGCGCCTGGCCCACCGCCGACGGCGGCGCGGTGGACCAGATCCGCTGGGTGGTGGACGAGATCCGGCGCAATCCCGACTCGCGCCGGCTGATCGTCAGCGCGTGGAACGTGGGCGAACTGCCGAAGATGGCGTTGATGCCCTGCCACTCGCTGTTCCAGTTCTACGTGGCGGACGGCAAGCTGAGCTGCCAGCTGTACCAGCGCTCCGGCGACATCTTCCTCGGCGTGCCGTTCAACATCGCCAGCTACGCGCTGCTCACCCACATGGTGGCGCAGGTGTGCGGACTGGGCGTGGGCGATTTCGTGCACACGCTGGGCGATGCGCACCTGTACAGCAACCACGTCGAGCAGGCGCGGCTGCAACTGACGCGCGAACCGCGCCCGCTGCCGCGCCTGGTGCTGAACCCGGACGTGCGCGCGCTGGAGGATTTCCGCTACGGGGACATCGCCATCGAGGGTTACGATCCGCACCCCGCGATCAAGGCGCCGGTGGCGGTATAGCGACGGTCTTGCAGCCGGTCACGCAGCGGAAGTATGCCGCCTCGTGCGGGTAGTCGATGGTCATCACGAAGTGCTCGAAGACATTGCCGCCCACGGCACCTTCCACCTGCTTGTCCATCATGCTGGACATCATGTCGTGGAAAGCGGGGTCCGGGCGTTCGGTGAACCACGCCGGGCCGACCGACCAGCCGGCGATGTCCACCCGCGGCACTTCGATCAAGGGCATGGGATGCTTCGGCGAAGCGGCGTCGCCGTCTGCCACCACGCGCCAGTCCGGATGGGTCTTGTGCCAGCGCTCGAATACGCTGGCGACCACGTAACTCGTTGTGCCGAGGCCGTTGACCGTGGGCGTGCCGCTCGCTTTCTCGCCCTCGGCGGTCGGGTGGGCAGTGGCGCCCGTATCGAGCAGCATGTCCAGCGGCTGGCCGTCGACACGGATGGTGAGGCGGGCATAGCCGTGGGGCGCCCGTCCATGACTGTCCCGCTGGAATCCGAGGCGAATTGCATGGGCGGCGGAATCGGGGCGCCATGAATGGCTTTGCAGCGTAAGGCGTTCGCCAGGATAGTCGAAGGTCCAGACGCCCTGCGCATACAGGTAGCTGCCGCTGAACTGGCCCTCGTCGTGGGCATTCCAGCCATAGTCCTTGGGGACGTCCTGAACCATGGCCACCTTGCCGCAAGGACTCGATGCCGGCGGCGGCAGGCCTTGGCCTGGCTTGTACTCGGGCAAGTCGGCCACCGTGATGGAGTCGTCGCCGAGCTTGCAGGCATGGGTTTTCAGATGCAGGCGCCTCGCGGCTCCGGCAGTGATCCAGTACATGCCGAGACCGCCGCCGCCACCGGTATCGACCACCAGCCTGAGGCGCTGCCCTTTCACCGTCTCCGGCATCGCGTAAAAATGCCCCGCCTCGTACACGGTCGGCAGCACCTGCGCCTGTGCCGTGACGGGCGTGGCGGGCGCCGGGCCAGAGGCCAGCGCGGCGGCCAGCAGACCCATGACGATCACCATGCTCGCGGCCTCCCCGAATCGCTACAATGGACGGTCAGAATGGGCCGGCCACGCTGGCGGCCGCATGTGCCGTTCGATCTACAACACTTTCATTTGGAGCACCGATGGCCATTTCGCTGATCGCCGCACTGGACGAGAACTTCGCCATCGGCCGCAAGGGACACCTGCCCTGGCACCTGCCGGACGACCTGCGCTGGTTCAAGCAGCTCACCGTGGGCAAGCACGTGCTGATGGGCTACAACACCGCGGTGTCGATCGGCCGTGCGCTGCCGGAGCGCACCAACCTGGTGATGTCGCGCAAGCACGAGGCGCCGTTCCCGGGGCAGGTCACCGTGCGCTCGATCGACGAGGCGCAGGCGCGTTGCGATCACACCGGCCTGATGGTGATCGGTGGCGGCCAGGTGTTCCGCGAGGCGCTGCCGCTGGCGCGCCGGCTGTACCTGACCTGGGTCAGCGCGGCGATCGACGGCGCGGACACCTTCTTCCCCGGCGTGCACTTCAGCGACTGGACCGAGGTCTCGCGCGTGCACCACAAGAAGGACACCGAGCACGCCTACGACTTCGACATGGTCGAGTACGTGCGCGGCCGCTGAGCGGGTGGGCGCCGCGCGGCTGCACGTGCTGGCCGGCGCGCTGCGCGACCGCGAGGGTCGCGTGCTGCTGGCCGAACGTCCCGCCGGCAAGCATCTGGCGGGGCTGTGGGAATTCCCCGGCGGCAAGCGCGAGCCCGGCGAGGCGCCGCTGGCGGCACTGGCGCGCGAGCTGGACGAGGAGCTGGGCATCGCCCTGGTCGAGGCCGAGCCGCTGATCCGCGTGCCCTGGCGCTACCACGAACGCGAACTGCTGCTGGACGCCTGGTGCGTGACCCAGTGGCGGGGCGAGCCGCGCTCGCTGGAGGGGCAGGGCCTGCGCTGGTGCCGGCCAGCGGAAGCGGACCCGGCGGCGCTGGCGCCCGCCGACCGCGCGATCCTGCAGGCGCTGCGCCTGCCGCCGCATTACCTGATCTCGCCGGCCGAGGTGTTGCCGGCGGAGCGGGGAGCATGGTTCAAGCAGATAGGCCGTGCCATCGATGCGGGCGAGCGGCTGGTGCAATTGCGCCTGCCGCTGTGGCCGCGTGAGGAAGTGCGCGGGTTTGCCGCGACCCTGCTGCCCATGCTGCGCGAACACGGCGCGCAACTGCTGCTCAACGCGGACATCGAGGGCGCGCAGATGCTCGGTATCGGCGTGCATCTGACCGCTGCGCAACTGGTTGCGCTCGACGAGCGGCCACTCCCGCTTCAGCAGACGGTTGCCGCCAGCTGTCACGATGCCGCGCAGCTGTCGCGGGCGCTGCGGCTGGGCGTGGATTTCGCCACGCTGTCGCCGGTGGCGGCCACGGCCAGCCATCCGCAGGCGCAGCCGCTGGGCTGGACGCGTTTCCAGGCGCTGGCCGAGGCCGCCGCGATGCCGGTCTATGCGCTGGGTGGCATGGCACCGGCGCAAGGGGCGCAGGCGCGCGCGGCGGGCGCTCAAGGCGTGGCGGGGATACGCGGCTTCTGGCGCTGGCCGTAGGGGCGCAGGCCGTGCGCGATGGCTAAGCGCGCGGATGGCGGCAGAAAGCCTTCGCGCGCGGGACGCGCCACTACGCTTCGTCGCCCTGCAGCGACTTCAGCAGCTGGAACAGCTCGCGGTAGGCGCGCGGCGGCTTGTTCGGCGTGGCCTGCTCCACGCGCGCCTGGCGGATCAGTGCGCGCAGGTGCTGGCGGTCGATGCCGGGGTGCCGTTCGATCAGTTCGGAGGCGACGCTGTCGCCGTCCTCGCCCAGCAGGCGTTCGCGCAATGCTTCCAGCCGATGCATCGCGGCGGTTTCCTGGCGCTGGCGGTCGCGGTTCTCGCCCAGCGCCGCGCGCACGGCGTCAAACGCCGTGCTGTCGTGGCGGCGCATCAGCTTGGCGAGGAAGGCCAGCTCGCGCTTGCGGGCGATGTGCGAAGTGATGCGCCGCAGGTGGGCGATTTCGTCGCGCACGTCATCGGGCAATTCCAGCTTTGCGAGCCGCGTCGGCGGCAGCTCGACCAGCTGGCCGGCCAGCTCCAGCACGGCCAGCGCGTCGCGGCGCTGCTGGGTGCGGGTGGGGCCGTAGTCGTGTTCGGGATCGTCGGTGTAGTTGCGGTTCACGGGCTTTCCTGGGAATCGGCCTGCTCCAGCGCGAAGCGGGGCATGGTCTGGCCGTCCACCGTCACGGTTTCGGCGAACATCGCCGCGGGACGCACCCACAGGCCGCGCTCGCCGTACAGCGCCTGGTACACCACCAGCGGTTCCAGCGTCTCGCTGTGGCTGGCGGTGCCCAGCACGCGATAGCGCTGGCCTTTGTAGTGACGGTAGAGGCCGGGGACGACCGGCATGGGCTTGGCTCCGCGGGGCGTTGCGGGTGGGCCGTGGTGCCCCCATGTGGAGACGGCACGGCGCGGATCGTGCATTCTACCCGTTTGACTTGCCCGGAACCCCCACGTGAGCGACATCGCCCCCGCCACCGAACGCAGCCTGCAGGACCTGGATCGCCTCGCCGGGCTGGCCGAGGACGTGATCCGCCGCGCCCGCGCGGCCGGCGCCAGCGCTGCCGAGGTGGCCGCCAGCATCGACACCGGCCTCAACGTGAACGTGCGCCTCGGCGAGGTGGAGACGGTGGAGCACACCCGCGACCGCGGCTTCGGGCTCACCGTCTACTTCGGCCAGCGCAAGGGTTCGGCCAGCACCGCCGACCTCAACCCCGATTCGATCCAGGCCACGCTGGACCAGGCCTGTGCCATCGCGAAGTTCACCGAGGAGGATCCCGCCGCCGGGCTGGCCGAGGCCGCGCGCATGGCCACCGATTTCCCCGACCTCGACCTGTGGCACCCCTGGGCCATCGACACCGCTGCGGCGATCGAACTGGGCCGGCGCATCGAGGATGCCGGCCGCGCGCATGCGGGCATCGCCAACTCCGACGGCGCCGGCGTGCAGGCGGGCGAAAGCCTGTCGGTGTACGCGAACTCGCACGGCTTCGTCGGCCGCGAGCGCGGCACCCGGCATTCGCTGTCGCTGTCGCTGATCGCCGGCGAAGGCGAGCGCATGCAGCGCGACTACTGGTACGACAGCGTGCGCAGCGCCGGCGATTTCATGGGCGCGCAGGCGCTGGGCGACAAGGCCGCCGAGCGCACGCTGGCGCGGCTGGATGCGCGCAGCCTGTCCACCCGCGAATGCCCGGTGCTGTTCGCGCCGGAAATCGCGCGCGGCCTGGTCGGCCACCTGGTGGGCGCGGTGAGCGGCGGGGCGCTGTACCGGCGCGCCAGCTTCCTGCTCGACCATGCGGGCAAGGCGATCATGCCGGGCTGGCTCGACATCGACGAGCGGCCGCATCTGCTGCGTGGCCATGGTTCGGGCAACTTCGACGCCGAGGGCGTGGCGACGCGCGACAGCGCGCTGGTCGAGCGGGGCGTGCTGGCGCGCTACGTGCTTGGCAGCTATTCGGCGCGCAAGCTGGGCCTGGCCTCCACCGGCAACGCCGGCGGCATCCACAACCTGCAGGTGGCGCCCGGCGCGGCCGACGGCGAGGCCAGCGATTTCGCCGGCATGTTGCGCCGCCTGGGCACGGGCCTGCTGGTCACCGAGGTGATGGGGCAGGGCGTGAACACGATCACCGGCGACTACTCGCGCGGCGCCGCCGGTTTCTGGGTGGAAAACGGCGCCATCGCCCACCCGGTCGAGGAAATCACCATCGCCGCGAACCTGCGCGACATGTACGCCGGCATCCTCGCCACCGGCGCGGACGTCGATCCGCGCTCGCACATCCTGTGCGGCTCGATCCTGGTGAACCGGATGACAGTGGCGGGCGAGTGATTCCTGCGGCATGCTGTGCGGGCGTTTGACCCGCCCGCGCAGGGCCGGCTGTCTGCGGCGCGCGGCTCACTCACCGGGGAGGATTGCTCATGAGTACACCGTCTGACCAGATGCCACCGCCGCCTGTCGCCACCGGGGCGAGCAGCGACGACCGCAACGTGGCCATGCTCACCCACCTGTCGGGTTTCATCTTCAGCGTGATCGTGCCCTTGATCGTGTGGCTGATGCACAAGGACCGCACCGACAAGGCCTACCTGGTGAAGGAAGCCAAGGAGGCGCTGAACTTCCAGATCACCGTGCTGATCGGCTACGTGATCTGCGGCGTGCTTGCCGTCATCCTGATCGGTGCGTTGCTGGGATGGCTGCTGTGGCTGGCGAACCTGGTGTTCTGCATCATCGCCGCGGTCAAGGTCAGCTCGGACGGCAGCTATCGCTACCCGTTCGCGCTGCGGCTGGTGAACTGAATCGCCGTTTGATCGACGTGAGGAGGCCCGCTTCGGCGGGCCGTTTCATTTCGTTTCAGCGATGACGCTGCGCGGCATAGCAGGCCAGCTCGGCCAGCAGCTTGCCACGTGGCCCCAGCGTGGCGATCGCGTCCAGCGCGGCCGCAGTGAGTTCGGCCAGCCGCGCACGCGAGGCTTCGAGGCCGATGATCGAGGGAAAGGTGGGCTTGTCGGCGGCGGCGTCCTTGCCGGCGGTCTTGCCGATCACGGCGGATTCGCCTTCCACGTCGAGGATGTCGTCGCGCACCTGGAAGGCCAGGCCCACGGCGGCGGCGTAGCGGTCCAGCGCGGCCAGCGTGCCGGCGTCCGCGCCGGCGGCCAGCGCACCCAGCTGCACCGAGGCGCGGATCAGCGCGCCGGTCTTGCAGGCGTGCATGTGCTCGAGTTCGGCCAGGGTGAGCCTGCGGCCCACCGCGGCGAGATCCAGCGCCTGGCCGCCGGCCATGCCTTCGGCGCCGCAGGCGCGGCCCAGCGCATGCAGCATGCGCATGCCGGTGGCGGCATCGGGTGCGGTGCCGGGGGCGGCCAGCAGTTCGAAGGCGAGTGCCTGCAGCGCGTCGCCGGCGAGTATCGCCATCGCCTCGCCGAACACGATGTGGCAGGTGGGGCGGCCGCGGCGCAGCGCGTCGTCGTCCATCGCGGGCAGGTCGTCGTGCACCAGCGAGTAGGCGTGGATCAGTTCCACGGCGCAGGCGGAAGCATCGAGCGCGGCGTCATCGCGGCCCAGCGCATGGGCGGCGGCGTAGACCAGCAGCGGGCGCAGGCGCTTGCCGCCACCCAGCACGGCGTAGCGCATGGCGCGGTGCAGTTCGACGGGAAATTGCTCGGCGTTCGGCAGGCAGGCGTCCAGCGCCTGTTCGGCGCGGCGGATCAGCGCTTGCAGTGCCGGCCCCAGTTCAGTGTTCGGGTTCAAACGGTTCGGCGTGGTCGGGGGCTTCGGGGTCGAGCAGCAGGCGCACGCGCAGTTCGGCCTGTTCCAGTGCCTGCTGGCAGTGGCGATACAGGCCGATGCCGCGCTCGAAGGAGGCCAGCGACTCGTCCAGGCTCAACTCGCCGCCCTCCATCTTCGCCACCAGCTGCTCGAGCTCGTCCAGCGAGTGTTCGAAGTCGGCGGCGGGCGGGGTCTTGGCGGCGGTGGAAGCGGTCTTGGCCATGGCCCGCAACGCTAGCGCAGCAGCCTGCGGGAATCAATGCGACAGGGCATCGCCGAATCGATGAAGGTGCGCTTCCGCAGGTCGGTCGGCGCATCACGGGCCGGGTCGCCAGGCGGTTCGGCTGCCGGCGTTCCCGAACAGTTGCCGGCCGCGCGCGCTGGCCCAGCGGTCGGCCACGGCGACCAGTTGCCCATTCTCGTAAAGCAGGGGGCAGGTGGCACGCTGCCATGGCGGCAGTGCCGCCTGCTGGAACAGGTCGCGCAGCTCGCGGGTGTGCGCGTCGCCGTCCGGCTTGATGCGTTCGCCGCCCTGGCGCAGGCGCACCGTGAGCGGCGCGGACAGGCGTGCGCGCTCGTCGCGCAGTGCCAGTTGGCCGCCACCGGGCAGGGCGAGCGGCTCACCGCGCCAGGAGGCCTGCCAGGAGGAATCGACAGCGGGCTGCGGCGGGCGCGCCCACAGCCGCCCCTTCCACACGTGCAGCTCCGTGCCGGGCCAGCGGATGCACGGCGACTGGCCCGGGCGGGCGGTGCACTGGCGTTCGATCTGTGCGCGCTGTGCGGTGGTGGGCGCGGCGAGGCCGCGTGCGTGCAGCCAATGGTCGAGCAGGGGCCCGCGCAGCGCGGGGGCGAGCGCCAGCCAGCCGGCGGCGTCGAGGCTGCGATTGTCCTCGTCGCGCAACGCATCGAATGCCGCCAGCCATTGCCCGCGCAAGGCGTCGGCGGCGGCGCGGCTGAGCGTGGCGCTGTGCAGGATCGAATCCACCGCCTGCGGCCAGTGCGCGGCAAGGCGCGGCAGGATCTCGTGGCGCAGCTGGTTGCGCGCGAGCCGGGTGTCGGCGTTGGCGGGATCGTCGATGCAGGGCAGGCCGTGCAGGGCGACGTAATCGCGCAATGGTTCGCGCGCGATGCCGTCGAGCAGCGGTCGCCACAGCTCGCCGCGGCCCAGCGGCCGGCGCCCGCGCATGCCGCCCAGCCCTTCCGGACCGGCGCCGCGCAGCAGCTTCAGCAGCACGGTTTCGGCCTGGTCATCGCGATGATGGGCCAGCAGCAGGGTTTCGCCCGCGCGCAGGTGGGCGGCGAAAGCGGCGTAGCGGGCATCGCGGGCGGCGGCTTCCATGCCCTCGCCGCGATGCGTTTCGACCTGCACGCGCACCATCTCGCAGGGCAGGTCGAGACCGGCGCAGAAGCGGCGGCAGTGTTCGGCCCAGGCCGCACTGTCCGCATGCAGGCCATGGTCGACGTGCAGCGCACGCAGGCCGCGGGTGCGTGCCGCGGGCAGCTGCGCCAGCGCGTGCAGCAGGGCGGTGGAATCCGGGCCGCCGCTGTACGCCACGCACAACGGTCCCGGCGGTGCCTTTCCCAGTGCCTCGGACAGCAGTGCCGGCAGCGGGTGGCTCACTTCTTGCCGCTGCGCAGGCGCAGGTACAGGTGCTTGCCGTTGCCGATGTGGCGTTCCTCGATCTCGAACAGGCCGATGCCCTTGATCAGGCCACTGAGCTTGGCATAGCCGTAGTTGCGCGGATCGAAGTCGGGCGACTGCTTGTTGACGATGCTGCCCACCGCACCGAGGCTGGCCCAGCCTGCCTCGTCGGAGGCGGCCTCGATGGTGCCACGCAGCAGGTTCATCAGCCGCGCATCGCCACGCAGCTCCTTGGCCGAGCGCGGCTTCGGCGCGGCCGCGGGCTCGCTTTCGCCCACGCTGACCAGCACCTCGGTGTAGATGAACTTGTCGCAGGCGGTGCGGAACGGCTCGGGAGTCTTCTTCTCGCCGAAGCCGTACACGGTGAGGCCGGATTCGCGGATGCGCGAGGCGAGCCGGGTGAAGTCGCTGTCGCTGGAGACGATGCAGAAGCCGTCGAAGCGCCCGGAATAGAGCAGGTCCATCGCGTCGATGATCATCGCCGAGTCGGTGGCGTTCTTGCCCACGGTGTAGCGGAACTGCTGGATCGGCTGGATCGAGTGGCGCAGCAGGACTTCCTTCCAGCCGTTGAGGTCCGGCTTGGTCCAGTCGCCGTAGATGCGCTTGACGTGCGCGGTGCCGTACTTGGCGATCTCGGCCAGCAGGCCCTCGACGATGGCGGGGCGCGCGTTGTCGGCGTCGATCAGTACGGCGAGCTTGTCGTGGGCCATGGCATTTCCCGGCGGCGTGGCAGTGCAGCCGATGGTAACGCCGGGCGCGTTGTCGCGCCGTGGATCGCAGCCCTCGGGCCGTGTTCCTTATTCCTGGAACGCGCCATAGCCCCGCAGGCGGGCGTAGCGCTGTTCCAGCAGGTCCGCCGTCGGCACCGCCTGCAGTTCGTCCAGCTGCTTCATCAGCACGGCCTTGAGGCGGATCGCCATCGAGCGCGGGTTGCGGTGCGCGCCGCCCAGCGGTTCGCGGATCAGCTTGTCGATCAGGCCCAGTTCCAGCAGGCGCGGCGCGGTGAGGCCCAGCGCCTCGGCGGCGTCCTTGGCGCGTTCGGCGCTGCGCCACAGGATGGTGGCGCAGCCTTCCGGCGTGATTACCGAATAGGTCGAGTACTGCAGCATGTTGGTACGGTCGCCCACGCCGATCGCCAGCGCGCCGCCGGAGCCGCCTTCGCCGATCACGGTGCAGATGATCGGCGTCTTGAGGTCGGCCATCTCCAGCAGGTTGCGCGCGATCGCCTCGCTCTGGCCGCGTTCCTCGGCGCCGATGCCGGGGTAGGCGCCCATGGTGTCGATCAGGGTGAGCACGGGCAGGCCGAAGCGCTCGGCCATCTTCATCAGGCGCAGCGCCTTGCGGTAGCCCTCGGGGCGCGGCATGCCGAAGTTGCGCCTGAGCTTGCCCTTGGTGTCGCGCGCCTTCTGGTGGCCCACGATCATCACGGCGCGGCCGTTGATGCGGCCCAGGCCGCCCACGATGGCGCCGTCGTCGGCGTACATGCGGTCGCCGGCCAGCTCGTGGAACTCCTCGCACATCACGCCGATGTAATCCAGCGTGTACGGCCGCGCCGGATGGCGCGACAGCTGGGCGATCTGCCACGAGCTGAGGTTCCTGAAGATGTCGTTGGTCTTGAGCTTGAGCTTCTCGCGCAACCGGTCGACTTCCTCATCGATGTCGAGCGCCTGGCCGTTGCTGGTATGGCGCAGCTCCTCGATCTTCGCCTCGAGCTCGGCAATGGGTTGTTCGAATTCGAGGAAGTTGGGATTCATTCGCCGGGGTTCGTGACGCGGAAGCCCGGCAGTATACCGGGCGCGTAAAAAACGGGGGAACGGGCGCGTATGGCTGGCGCCGCTTGCGGCGCCAGCCATGGCGGCACAGGGATGTGCCGCCCGCGCGCAGGCACTTGGCGCCTGCGCGGCGGAGGCAGGGTCGGCGATGCCGGCCCTGCCGACTCACCGAGCCGCCAGGAAGGCGGCGCGGTGAGATCAATAAAGGCTCTGGCTCTGAGCTTGCATGCAGGCCGGAAACTTCAAGACTCGCCCTTCACCATCCGCAACCGCACCGCCTGCACCCCCGGCAACGCACGCACCGCGCGCAGCAGGTCGGGGATGGCTTCCACCCGCCAGTCCTCGCCCAGCTCCAGGTCGGCCTGGGCCGTGGCGTTGTGGTAGCCGTGCAGGCTGACGCTGGTGCGGCCGCCGCGGTAGCCGGCGAGGGCATGGCGCAGCTGCTCGGGAAAACCGGGGGTGATGCCGTTGAGCTTCACCTGCAGCAGGCGTGCATGGCGCCGGCACGCGTCGGCCAGCGTGGTGGCGCTGCGGGCACGGATCTGGAAGCCGCCGCCGGAGAATTCGTCGATGCGCAGGCCGCCTTCGACGATCAGCATCTCGTCGCGCACCAGCAGCGGCGCGACCTGCTGGTACAGCTCGCCGAAAAAGCTCACTTCGATCGCGCCGGTGCCGTCCTCCAGCCGCACGAAGGCGTCGCTGTCGCCACGCTTGCGCACGGCGACGACCATGCCGGCAGCGATCCACGGCGTGTCGGGACCGCGGCGGAAACGGTTGCCGTCGTCGCCGTCGCTCTTGCGTGGCCGGGGCGGCTGGTAGCGTTCGGCGATCTCGCCCAGCGGGCAGGTGGCGAGCTGGGCCAGTTCCTCGCGCCACGGGTCGACGGGATGGCCGGAGAGGTAGTGGCCCAGCGTGTCGCGCTCGCCCTGCAGTTTCTGTTCCAGCGGCCAGTCGGGCGCGGTGGGCAGGTCGATCTGCACCACCGGCGCGGAAGCGCCCATCACGGCGCCGAACATGTCGTTCTGGCCGGACTGGCGGTCGCGCAGGTGCTGCTCGGCGGCCTTGATCGCGTCGGGCAGCTGCAGCATCAGGCTGGCGCGGTTGGGCGCCAGCGCGTCGAGCGAACCGGAGAGGATCAGCGCTTCCAGCACGCGGCGGTTGAGTTTGGTGGGATCCACGCGCCGGCAGAAGTCGGCGAGATCCCTGTATGCGCCGCCGCGCCGGCGTTCCGCGACGATGGACTCGCAGGCGCCCTGGCCCACGCCCTTGATCGCGCCCAGGCCGTAGCGGATCACCTTCGGTTCGACGGCCACGAACATGAATTCCGACGCGTTCACGTCCGGCGGCAGCACGGCGAGGCCGATCGCCTTCGACTCGTCGATGAAGGTCACCGCCTTGTCGGTGTTGTCCATGTCCGACGAGATCGTCGCGGCCATGAACTCGGCGGGGTAGTGCGTCTTCAGCCACGCGGTCTGGTAGGAGACCAGCGCATAGGCGGCGGCGTGCGACTTGTTGAAGCCGTAGCCGGCGAACTTCTCCATCACGTCGAAGATTTCGTCGGCCTTGTCGCTGCCGACGCCGTCCTTGGCCGCGCCTGCGCGGAACTTGGCGCGCTCCTTCGCCATCTCCTCGACTTTCTTCTTGCCCATCGCGCGGCGCAGCAGGTCGGCGCCGCCGAGCGTGTAGCCGCCCACGATCTGCGCCATCTGCATCACCTGCTCCTGGTAGACCATGATGCCGTAGGTCTCTTTCAGGACGGGTTCGACGCGCGGGTCGGGGTAGACCACTTCCTCGCGGCCGTGCTTGCGCGCCACGAAGTTGGGAATCAGGTCCATCGGGCCGGGGCGGTACAGCGCGCCCAGTGCGATCAGGTCGTCGAAGCGGTCGGGCCGGGCGTCCTTCAGCATGCGCTGCATGCCCGACGATTCGAACTGGAAGATCGCCACCGTCTTCGCCTTGGCGAAGACCTCGGCGTAGGTGGCGGCGTCGTCCAGCGGCAGCTTGGAAATGTCCAGCGGTTCCTCGCCGCTCTGCGCGCGGCGCGCGTTGATCGCCTTCACCGCCCAGTCGATGATGGTGAGCGTGCGCAGGCCGAGGAAGTCGAACTTCACCAGGCCCACGGCTTCCACGTCGTCCTTGTCGTACTGGGTGACCACGCTGCCACCGCCGGCTTCGCAGTACAGCGGCGCGAAGTCGGTCAGCGGCGTCGGCGCGATCACCACGCCGCCGGCGTGCTTGCCGGCGTTGCGGGTGAGGCTTTCCAGCTTCAGCGCGAGGTCGATCAGCGGACGCGCCTCGTCCTCGTCCTGCTCGTACAGCTCGCAGAATTCCTTGACGACGCGCTCGGGTTCCTTCTTCGATTTCTCGGTGCGGCCCAGCGCGTCGGACAGGGTGAGATCGAGCGGGCGCGCGGGGATCAGCTTGGCGATCTTGTCCACCGCGCCGTAGCCCATGCCGAGCACACGGCCGGAATCGCGCAGCACCGCCTTCGCCGCCATCGAGCCGTAGGTGATGATCTGGCTGACGTGGTCGCGGCCGTACTTGCGCGCCACGTAGTCGATCACCTCGTCGCGGCGGTCCATGCAGAAGTCGATGTCGAAGTCCGGCATCGACACACGTTCGGGGTTGAGGAAGCGCTCGAACAGCAGGTTGAACTGCAGCGGGTCGAGGTCGGTGATCTTCAGCACCCAGGCCACCAGCGAGCCCGCGCCCGAACCGCGGCCCGGGCCGACCGGGATGCCGTTCTGCTTGCCCCAGTTGATGAAGTCGGCCACGATCAGGAAGTAGCCGGGGAAGCCCATCTCGATGATGATGCCCAGCTCGCGTTCCAGCCGCGCCTCGTAGTCGGCGAGGCTGCAGCCCGCGGCCAGCGGCGCGGTGGCGAGGCGTTCCTTCAGCCCTTGCCGCGCGAGTTCGCGGATGTAGCTGTCGAGGTCGTAGCCCTCGGGTACCGGGAAGTCGGGCAGGTAGTACTTGCCGAACGTCAGTTCGAGGTTGCAGCGCCTGGCCAGCTCGACGGTGTTTTCCAGCGCCTCCGGGATGTCCGCGAACAGCGCGGCCATTTCCTCGGGGGATTTCAGGTACTGCTGGTCGCTGTAGTCGCGCGGGCGCTTGGGGTCGGCCAGCACGCGACCCTGGTGGATGCACACGCGCGCCTCGTGCGCCTCGAAGTCGTCGCGCTTGAGGAAGCGCACGTCGTTGCTGGCCACCACCGGCAGGTCCAGCTCGACGGCCAGCGCCAGCGCGGCCGAATTCCACGCTTCCTCGCCCTCGCGGCCGCAACGGACGAGTTCGAGGTAGAGGCGATCCGGGAACAGCCGCGTCAGCGGGCGCAGCTTTGCCAGCGCGGCGTCGTGGCCCTGCGACAGCGCGACGCGCGCCGTTTCGCTCTCGCGGCCGAGCAGGGCGATCAGGCCATCCGTCGCGGCCGCGGTGAGCCAGCCTGCTTCCACCAGGGCGCGACCGCCGTGCTGGCCTTCCTGCCACGCGCGCGAAACCAGGCGCGACAGGTTGAGGTAGCCCTCGCGATGCTGGCACAGCAGGGTGAGCCGCCACGGGCGCGGATCGTCCGGCGCGGCGATCCACAGGTCGCTGCCGCAGATCGGCTTGATGCCCGCCGCGCTGCACGCCTTGTAGAACTTCACCAGCGCGAACATGTTGCATTCGTCGGTGAGCGCCACCGCCGGCATGCCCGCCTGCGCGCACGCGGCGACCATCGCCTTGATGCGGATGGTCGAGTCGACCAGCGAATACTCGCTGTGCAGGTGCAGATGGGTATAGCGGATGGTCATGCGATCAGGCGCAGTCAGGCCTTGCAGGCTACCCGGCGCCGTGTGCAGCGGCAAGATTGACTTGTGCGTGGTTTGCGCGGCGCGCGGTCAGTGCGCCGCGGCGGCCGCCACGACCGGCGCGGGCTCGACGAGCAGGGCGTTGATCTCGGCCACCAGGCTGTCCAGCATGTCCTCGCCGTAGCCCACGTGTACCTGGGCCACGCGGCCGTCGCGGTGCAGCATCACCATCACCGGGATGCCCTGGTCGCTGCCGTAGGGCCTGCCCAGTGTGCCGTCGGGGTCCCAGGTCATCAGCAGGCCCGGCAGGCGCGGGCGCAAGACGCGCACGGTGCTCACGAAAGTGCGCCGGTCCTCGCGATAGTCGATGGCGACCACCTGCAGCGGCAGGCCGCGCCGGGTCGCCAACGACTGAAGGTTCGCCAGTACCGGCATCTCCTTCATGCAGTAGCCGCACCAGGTGGCCCAGAAGCTGACCACCACGACCTTGCCGTGCAGTGACGAAACCCTCAGCTGCCGACCGTCCCGGGTCGTGCCGAGCGCGTCCGGTGGCGTGTCGCCCGGTTGCACATGGGCATGGGCGGCCACGCAGAACATCAGTCCGAGCAGTACGGCTGCCATGCGGCGCATCTCGTCCCTTCCCCCGTGCAGTGCCGCCAGCGTAGCGAGCGGCGCAGGACCAGGGAAGCGCCGCCATTCAACGGACGTGGAAGCGCTCCTCCTCCGGTTCCTCGCCGGGCGGCAGGTAGTGGCCGAGGCTGTCCACCTGCAGTGGCTGGAGGTTGTAGTCGGCGTGCGGCGGGAAGTTTTTCCCGACGCCGTCGGTGGCTGGCTCGACCGGTGCAGGCGGGAACATGCCGGCCGGTACGGGGGGAGCGTTCGGGTGGCTGGACGGGAGCATCATGGCACGACTCCTGCGGTCGGCGATGCGCGTTGTGCGCAACGGTGGCGGCGGTCGGCGGGGCCGGTCTGGCGGGACGTCGCCGCTGCCGCGGACGCGTCCATGCGGACGTGGTTTCCTGCAGTGAATGATGCTCCCGCGCAGGAAAAAGTTGCATGGACCGGTGGCCTGTGCCGGCCGATTTCACTAGCAGCGATCAGCAGCCGGCGCCGCCCGGGAACAGGCTTGCCTGGTCCAGCAGCAGGCGTACCGGCGCGAAGCTGCGCCGGTGCTGCACGCAGGGACCGAGCCGTTGCAGCGCGGCCAGGTGGGCCGGCGTGGGGTAGCCCTTGTGCACGGCGAAGCCGTAGCCGGGATGGCTGGCGTCCAGCGCCACCATCAGGCGGTCGCGGGTCACCTTGGCGAGGATCGAGGCGGCGCTGATCGCCGGCTCCAGCGCGTCGCCGCCCACGATGGCGCGGCCGGGGCAGGGCAGGTCCTTCGGCAGCTTGTTGCCGTCCACCAGCGCCTGCTGCGCGGCGGGCGCGAGGCCGGCCACGGCGCGGCTCATCCCGGCCATGGTCGCCTGGAAGATGTTGAGGCGGTCGATCTCCTCGGCCTCGACCACGACCACGCAGTGCGCCAGCGCGCGCTCCAGGATCAGCGGATACAGCGTCTCGCGCCGCTTCTCGCTGAGCTTCTTGGAGTCGTCGAGACCGGCGATGGGGCGGCCGGGGTCGAGGATCACCGCGGCCACCACCACCGGGCCGGCCAGCGGGCCGCGGCCGGCCTCGTCCACCCCCGCTCTTAAAAAAACATGACCTGCCGAAGTCGAGATGTTCACGTTAGTCAAAATGTTGAGTGAATACAGATCCGCACGGCACGTTCGCCTCCTCTCCCCTCCGGGGAGAGGATTGAGGAGAGGGGCCGAGGCTTGCAAAGGACAGAATCTGAGCATGCCCTGATACAGCTTTATCGCGAGCGTGCCCCTCACCCCGGCCCTGGAGAGAGGGGACCGGGCGGCTCCATCAACTCGCCGATCGCCTCGGCCGCCGCATCCGCCGCGCTGCCGTCCAGATCCGCGCGCAAGGCCCGGTGCAGTTGCTCGAACGCGCTCACGATGGCGCCGCGGCGCTCGCTGTCGTTGAACAGCGCCAGGGTGGCGTCGGCGAGTTTCGCGGCGGTGCAGTCGTCCTGCATCAGCTCGGGCACCAGCACCGTGTGCTCGCCCATGCCGCAGGCGCGGGCGAGGATGTTAGGCAGCGCGTAGACATCGGTCTTGAGCATGCGCAGCAGCTTCGCGATGCGGTAGCTGGCGGGCGAGACCCGGTAGCCCACCACCATCGGTCGCTTGGCCAGCATCGCCTCCAGCGTGGCGGTACCGGAGGCGAGCAGCACCACGTCGGCAGCCTGCATCGCCTCGTGGGCGTGGCCGTCCAGCAGCAACGGTGCGGAGGCATCGTGCGTGGTCGTGGCGAGCCGGGTACGCAGCATTTCCAGCATGCGCGGGTTGGCGGCGGGTATCACCACACGCAGGCCAGGGAGGGCGGCTGCCGCGCGCCGCGCGGCGTCGAGGAAGGGTTCGCCCAGCCGGGCCAGCTCGCTGCCGCGGCTGCCCGGCAGCACGGCCAGCACCGGGGCGTCCTGCGGCAGTTGCAGCGCCTCGCGCGCGGCGGCGCGGTCGGACACCAGCGGAAAGCGGTCGGCCAGCGGGTGGCCGGTGAAGCGCGCATCGACGCCATGCCGCGCGTAGATCGCGGGTTCCATCGGAAACAGGCAGAGCACGCGGTCGGCCGAGCGTCCGATCTTTTCGGCGCGCTTTTCGCGCCACGCCCACACCGATGGGCTGACGTAGTGCACGGTGCGCAGGCCGGCCTGCTTCAGCCGCCGTTCCACGCCCAGGTTGAAATCCGGCGCGTCGATGCCGACCACCACGGCCGGTCGCGCGGCGAGCAGGCGCGCGACCAGGGCCTTGCGCAGCCTGAGCAGGCGCGGCAGGTGCGACACCACCTCGGCGAAGCCGAACAGCGACAGTTCGTGGATGTCGTACCAGGATTCGAAGCCCTGCGCCTGCATGCGCTTGCCGCCGATGCCGACGAAGCGGGCGTCCGGCCAGCGCCTGCGCAGGGCGGTGAGCAGGTCGGCGCCGAGCTGGTCGCCGGAGTCTTCGCCGGCGAGGAGGGCGATGAGTGGAGGCTGTGTGTTGGTCATGCGTAGTGCAAGAGCAAAGACCCGTGCCTGATTGCCAGATAAGCGGGGCGCTTATCTGGCGAGCGACCTCTCGCTGCGTTCGATGAAGTCCAGCATCGCGCGCACGTCGGCGCTGTCCTGTGCCTGCGCGGCGAGTTGTTCGCGCGCTTCGGCCTGCGACAGCCCGGCCATGTACAGCGTGCGGTAGGCGCGCTTGATCGCGGCGACGCGCGCGCTGTCGAAGCCGCGGCGCTTCAGGCCTTCGCTGTTGATGCCGCGCGGGCGGCCGCCCTGCTCGTTCGCCATCATCAGGAACGGCGGCACGTCGGCGCCGACCAGGCAGCCCATCCCGATGAAGGCGTGCGCCCCCACCTTGCCGAACTGGTGCACGCCGGCGTAGCCGGAGATGATCACCCAGTCGCCGATTTCCACGTGCCCGGCCAACGCCGAGTAGTTGGAAAACACCACGTGATTGCCGACCTGGCAGTCGTGCGCGATATGCACATAGGCCAGCAGCCAGTTGTCGTTGCCGATGCGGGTGATGCCGCCGCCTTCGCCGGTGCCGCGGTTGACGGTGACGAATTCGCGGATCAGGTTGCGGTCGCCGACCACCAGCTCGGTGCGTTCGCCGGCCCACTTCTTGTCCTGCGGGTCGCCGCCCAGCGAGACGAACTGCGCGATGCGGTTGTCGCGGCCGATCCTCGTCGGCCCCTCGATCACCACGTGCGGGCCGATCACCGTGCCGTCGCCGATCTCCACCTCGGCACCGATCACGCTGTAGGCGCCGATGCTGACGTTGGCGCCGATCTTCGCCGCCGGGTCGATCTGCGCGCTGGGATGGATCATTTGTCCGACCTCGCCGCGCACATCAGCTCGCAGCTGGCCACTTCCTTGCCGTCCACCAGCGTGCGCGCGGCGAACAGGCCCATGCCGCGCATCACGCGCTTCACCGACACCTCCAGCCGCAGCTGGTCGCCCGGCACCACCGGCGCGCTGAAGCGCGCGTTGTCCACCTTGACCAGGTAGAACAGCGGATTGCCGGTGTTGCCCTTGATGCGGTTGCTGATCTGCGTGAGCAGGCCTGCGGCCTGCGCCATCGCCTCCACCAGCAGCACGCCCGGCATCACCGGATGGCCGGGAAAGTGGCCGTTGAAGAACGGCTCGTTGATGGTGACGTTCTTCAGCGCTACCACGCTCTGGTCGGGCACGATCTCGATCACCCGGTCGACCAGCAGGAACGGATAGCGGTGCGGCAGCAGCTGCTGGATCTGTTCCACGTTCACCGGCAGGGTCACGGTCGCGGCGTTGTCACTCATCGTTCTTTCCCTTTTCCAGCGCCGCGAGGCGGCGCGCGAAATCGTCCAGGTGCTTGAAGCGGGCAGCGCTCTTGCGCCACTGGCGGTTGTCCTGCAGCGGGGTGCCGGAGGAATACTCGCCCGGCTCGCGTATCGAGTGCGTGACCAGGCTCTTGGCGGTAATGGTAACCCGGTCGGCGAGTTCCAGATGGCCGAGCACGCCGGCGTTGCCGCCGATCTGGCACCAGCGGCCGATCCTGGCGCTGCCCGCCACCGCCGAGCAGCCGGCCATGGCGGTATGCGCGCCGATGAAGACGTTGTGGGCGATCTGGATCTGGTTGTCCAGCCGCACGTCCTCCTCCAGCACGGTATCGTCCAGCGCGCCGCGGTCGATCGTGGTGTTGGCGCCGATCTCGCAGTCGTCGCCGATGCGCACGCCGCCTAGCTGGGGGATCTTCACCCAGTGATCGCGCTCGAAGGCGAGGCCGAAGCCGTCGGAACCGATCACCGCGCCGGGATGCACCAGCACGCGCATGCCCAGGGTCACCCGCGTCACCAGGGTGACCCGCGCCACCAGCCGCGACTGCGCGCCCACCGTGCAATCCTCGCCCACGATGCAGTGCGGTCCGAGCACGGCGCCTTCGCCGATCACCGTGCCGGCGGCGACCACGCAGCAGGGGCCGATGCTGGCGCCGGCACCGATGCTGGCGCCAGCGTCCACCACGGCGCTGGGGTGGATGCCGGGCGCCGCGGCGGGCAGGCGGTCGAACAGCGCGGCGACCTTGGCGTAGGCCACATAGGGATCGGCAGCGACGAGGGCGTCGACCGGGCAATCGGCGAGGTGCTCCTCGCGCAGAATCACCGCGCCAGCGCCGGTGGCGGCCAGTTGCGCGGCGTACTTGCCGTTGGAGAGGAAGGCCAGCTGGCCGGCGCCGGCGTTCGCCAGCGTGGCGACGCCCTCGATGCGGCGGCTGCCGTCGCCGCGCAGGCGCAGGCCGAAGCGTTCGGCCAGGTCGGCGAGGGTATGGCTGGGATGCGTGCTCAAGAGCTTCTCCGCGGCGGGGCGGCCATTGTATCGGCAGCGCCCGGTTCGTGTGTCACAAAACAAAAAGCGCGGCAGGCCGCGCTTTTTGCCGGACCGCAGCCGCTGCTGCTCGCGTCAGAACGTGGAGCCGAAGGTGAACTGGATGCGTTCCTCGTAGTGGCCGTCGTCGGGCTGGGTGCGGAACGGCATCGCGAAGTTGATGATCATCGGGCCCATCGGCGACTGCCAGTGCAGGGACAGGCCGGTGGAGGCGCGCAGCGTGCTGGCGTCGAAGCTCTGCCAGTTCGCGTAGGCGTTGCCCACGTCGACGAACCAGGACACGCGGGCGGTGTTGACGTCCTTGAGGAAGGGCAGCGGCAGGTACAGCTCGGCGGTGCCCAGTACCTTGAACGCGCCGCCGATCGGCTGCGCATAGGAGTAGTAGCTGTTCTGGCAGGTGCCGTCGGCGCTCGGCTGGCCGGTGCCCGAGCAGATGCGCGGACCCAGCGTGTTGTCCTGGAAGCCGCGCACGTCGCGCACGCCGCCGGAGTAGAAGTTCTCCCAGAACGGGAAGTCGTTGCGCATGTCGGTCGGCACCGGCGTTCCGGCGGCGGCGTAGGCGGCCTTGAGCTGGTCGAACTGCGCATCGCTGATGCCGTTCTGACCGTAGGTCTTGCCGTAGCCCACCTGGCCGTCGAGGTAGAGCACGAAGCCGTGGCCGATCGGCCAGTAGTGGTTCGCCTCGCCGGTCAGCTTCCAGTACTTCACCGTGGAACTGGGCAGCGCCACTTCGGAATTCAGCGACAGCACGCCGCCGCGGGTCGGTGCCCAGTAGCCGTTGCGGGTGTCGAGGTTCCAGCCCAGGGTGCCGATGATCGAGTGCACGGTCTGGTTGCCGATCTCGTTCTGGTAGTCGATCAGCTGCTGCGGCGTGTAGCCGGCGATCGAGTTGATCTTGTTGCTGCTGAGGCCCAGGCCCGCGCGGATGCTCTGGAAGTCGGTGATCGGGATGCCGAGGTAGGTGGAGAACGCCTTCTGGCTGGTGGAGTAGTTCGCGAACTCGCTGTTGTCGACGTTGCCGTAGTCGGTCTTGGAGTAGGTGGCGTTGTAGCCGATGCCCACGCCGTTGTCGGTGAGGAAGGGGTTGTAGTAGTTGACGTCGAAGCGGGTGTAGTAGCTGCTGCGCTCGCCGCTGATCGACGCGCTGTCGCCGGTGCCGAACAGGTTGCGCTGCGACACCGAGGCCGACAGGATGATGCCCGAGTACTGCGAGTAGCCGACGCCGAACTGCAGGCTGCCGGCGGACTGCTCCTCGACCTTGACGGTGACGTCCACCTGGTCGCTGGAGCCCGGCACCAGCTTCTTGTCGACGTCGACCTTCTTGAAATAGCCCAGCTGCTGCAGGCGGATCTTGGAGCGGTCGATTGCCGCCTGCGAGTACCAGGAGCCCTCGAGCTGGCGCATCTGGCGGCGCATCACGTTGTCCTCGGTGAGCGTGTTGCCCTCGAAGATCACGCGGCGCACGTACACGCGCTGGCCCGGCTCGATGTAGAGCGTGAGGTCGACGGTGCGCTTGTCCTTGTCCAGCTTAGGATACGGCGTGACCTTGGCGTAGGCGTAGCCGATGTTGGCCAGCAGCGCCTTGATCGCCTTGGTGCTGTTCTCGATCGCGCCGCGGTTGAACACCTCGCCGGGCTTGACGAACACCAGCTGGCGCAGCGTGGCTTCCGGCAACACCAGGGTGCCGAGCAGCTTCACGTCGGCAATCTTGTAGATCTCGCCTTCCTTCACGTCGGCGGCGATGTACATCGACTGCTTGTCCGGCGCGATCGTCACCTGGGTGGAGTCGACGCCGAAGTCGGCGTAGCCGCGGTTCATGTAGTAGGACTGCAGCTTCTCCAGGTCGCCCTTGAGCTTTTCCTGCGAATACTGGTCGTTCTTCGAGTACCAGGACATCCAGTTCGGCGTGCCCAGCTCGAAGTCCGAGCGGATCTGCTTGTCGGTGTAGGCGTGGTTGCCGGCGATGTTGATCTCCTTGATCTTCGCCACCTGGCCCTCGCGGATCTCGACGTCGATCGCCACGCGGTTGCGTTCCAGCCGCACCACGTGCGGGATCACCGAGACGCTGTACTTGCCGCGGTTGTAGTACTGGCGGATCAGCTCCTGCTGCACGTTGTCCAGCGCCAGCCGGTCGAAGGTCTCGCCCTCGGCCAGGCCGATCGACTTCAGGCCCTTCATCAGGTCGTCGGTCTTGATGTCCTTGTTGCCGCGGATGGTGAGCTTGGCGATCGACGGCCGCTCCGTCACCTTGATCACCAGGATGTTGCCGTCACGCTCCATCTCCACGTCGCTGAAGAACTTGGTCTGGTACAGCGCACGGATCGCCCGCTGCGCCACGGCGTCGGTCATGCGGTCGCCGCGGCTGATCGGCAGGTAGTTGAACACCGTGCCGGCAGAGATGCGGCTGAGGCCGTCGATGCGAATGTCCGAGATCACGAACGGATCGAAGGCGAACGCTTTGGCGGAGAGGGAGGCAAGCAGCAGCAGGGCGGCGATACGCTTCATCGTCGGTTCCGGTGGATGGTTTCGATCAGGCCGCCGGCCCGATCAAGGCACGCAGCAGGACAGTACCCCGCCGCGAGAAAGAACTGGTGTCCGCGAGGAGCACCGGGTGCAGCAAGCCGCCGCGCGATGGCGCGGCGGGCACGAACGTTTGTGGCGTCGACGAACCGGGAGCGCGGGTCATCGGCGTCACGACAGCAACAGGCGGTGGATGTCGTTGTAGAACACCAGGCCCATCAGGCTGAACAGCAGCACCATCCCGATGTACTGGCCGATCGCCATGGCCTGTTCACTGAGCGGGCTGCCCTTGAGCAACTCAATAAGGTAATACAGCAGGTGGCCGCCATCCAAGACGGGGATGGGCAGCAGGTTCAGCACCGCCAGGCTCAGCGACACCATGGCGAGGAACTGCAGGAACCAGGCCAGGCCCATCTGGGCGCTGGTGTTGGCCATCTGCGCGATGCCGATCACGCTGGACAGGTTCCTGGGCGAGGCCTCGCCGCCAAGCATCTTGCCGATCATGGCGAAGGTCTGCGTGACGTTGCGCCAGGTGCCGGCCAGCGCCTCGCGCAGCGCGCGCAGCGGGCCGTAGCGCAGCGTGGCGGCCTCCATCGGCGGCGCGCTGATGCCGATCATCCAGTCGGCGGGCTGGCCTTGCAGCGACTCATGTTTCGCCACGACTTCCAGCGGGATCGTGCGACCGTTGCGCTCGACCACGATCGCCAGCTTGGGCGAGATGGCCGCGTCCTGCTGCACCAGTTTGCCCATCGCCTCGAAGTCTGCCACCGGCTGGCCGTTCACGCTGAGGATGCGGTCACCGCCTCGCATGCCCGCCAATGCGGCCGGTTGGCTGTCCAGCACGGTGGCGGCCACCGGCGGCGGCGGCGCCAGCTGCAGGCCCAGGGTGACGAGGTACTGGTCGATAGGCTGCCCGAGCGGCAGCTTGTCCAGCGGCAGCAGCAACTGCCGTTGCGCGCCGTCGGGGTCGCGCACGGTTACCGGCAGCGGGCTGCGGCCCAGCAGGGCGTTGGCGATCGCGTCCAGCGAATCGCTCCACGTATGCATTTCGCGGCCGTCGATGCGCAGGATGCGGTCGCCCGGCTGGATGCCCGCCACGGCCGCCATGCCCTGCGGCCTGGCGGTGACGATCGGTGCCGCATCGGGCCGGCCCAGCATGAACATCAGCCACAGCGCGGCCACGGTGAAGATCAGGTTGAAGCCGGGTCCGGCCAGCACGATCAGGATGCGCTTCCACACCGGCTGGCTGGTGAATTCCTGGTTCTGGAACTGCGACGGCACCACGCCTTCGCGGGCGTCCAGCATCTTCACGTAGCCGCCCAGCGGGATCGCGGCGATCTGGTACTCGGTGCCATCGCGGCCGATGCGTTTCCACACCGCCTTGCCGAAGCCCACCGAGAAGCGCAGCACCTTCACGCCGCAGCGGCGCGCGACCCAGTAGTGGCCGAACTCATGAAACGTCACCAGCACGCCCAGCGTGACCAGCAACCAGAACACCGAGCCGAAAAAGGAATTCATCAAACGCCGTGAGAGGAAACCATCGGTGACAGGATATCAGCAAGCCCGCCGCAGCAGGCGCCGGGCCGTGGCCCGCGCCTGGCCGTCGCGCGCGACCAGAGACTCCACATCGACCGCGGCTTGCGGCGGCAGTTCCGCGAGCACGGCTTCCACCACCTCGGCGATCGCCAGGAACGGCAGCGCACCGGCCAGGAAGGCTTCCACCGCCACCTCGTTCGCCGCATTCAGGATGGCCGGCGCATCGCCGCCGGCGAGCAGCGCCTGGAAGGCGAGGGCGAGGCAGCGGAAGGTTGCCAGGTCCGGTGCCTCGAACTGCAGCGTGCCGCTGGCGGCGAGATCCAGCGGGGCCACGCCCGCCGCCACCCGTTCCGGCCAGGCCAGCGCATGGGCGATCGCGGTGCGCATGTCGGGGTTGCCGAGCTGGGCCAGCACCGAGCCATCCGCGTATTCCACCAGCGAGTGGACCAGGCTTTGCGGGTGCACCAGCACTTCGATCGCGTCCGCCGGCGCGCCGAACAGGTGGTGCGCCTCGATCACTTCCAGGCCCTTGTTCATCAGGGTGGCCGAGTCCACCGAGATCTTGCGGCCCATCGACCACTTCGGGTGCCTGCAGGCCTGGTCCGGCGTCACCGTCGCCAGTTCGGCGCGCGTGCGGCCGCGGAACGGGCCGCCGGAGGCGGTGAGGATCAGCTTGCGCACGCCGCTGGCCCGCAGGTCCGGGCGCCCGCCGGGCAGGCACTGGAAGATCGCGTTGTGCTCGGAGTCGACCGGAATCAGTTCGCCGCCGCCGGCGCGCAGCGCCTCCAGCAGCAAGGGGCCGGCCAGTACGATGGATTCCTTGTTCGCCAGCAGCAGGCGCTTGCCGGCGCGCGCGGCGGCAAGCGTGGAGTCCAGCCCGGCGGCGCCCACGATCGCGGCCACCACGGTGTCGCACAATGCGCCGGACACGGCGGCGGTGAGCGCGGCATGGCCGCTGGCCACCGCGCAGCGCACGCCGGCGGCGCCGAGCCGGCGCGCCAGCTCGCCTTCCAGCGCGGGGTCGGCGATCACCGCCAGCTCGGGACGGTGTGCGACGCACAGCCCGGCGAGCGCCGCCACGTTGCGGTGCGCGCCCAGCACACTGGCGCGGAAGCGGTCCGGATGCCGCGCGATCACGTCCAGCGTGCTGGTGCCGATCGAGCCGGTGGCGCCGAGTACCGCGATTCGTTTCATCGCCTCAGCCTCATCTCACAACCCCAGCAATTGCATGCCCAGCGCAAACACCGGCAGTGCCGCGAACACGCTGTCCAGCCGGTCCAGCAGGCCGCCATGGCCGGGGAAGATGCTGCCCGAATCCTTGATGCCGGCATGGCGTTTCATCAGGCTTTCCAACAGGTCGCCCACGATGGAGATGGCCACGGTGACCGCGGCCAATGCGCCGAGGCCGAGCAGCGCCATGCCGCGCAGGTCGAGCAGCCAGCCGCCGGCCAGGGCGACCAGCACGCCGGCAACCATCGCGCCGTACGCACCCGCCCAGGTCTTGCCCGGGCTGATCTGCGGCGCCAGCTTGCGCTTGCCGAAGCTGCGCCCACTGAAATACGCGCCGATATCGGCTGCCCACACGATGAGCAGCGCCAGCAGCACCCACCAGTGGCCGTGCGGCTCGCGCCTGTGCAGGACGACCGGTGCAACCCACGCAGGGAATACCACGCAGGCACCGGCCGCGAGTTTCAGGGCGCGGTTTTCCGGAGTCGGCGCAGCGCCGAAGGCGAAATGACGAAGCCACAGGCAAGCTGCCAGCCACCAGGCCACGCCCAACGCCAGCAGCAGCGTCGACGCGCGGCCGTGTACAAGCCACAGCAGGGCAAACGACACGGCGGCCGGCACGAGCAAGGCCATGCGCGTGGCCGGCTTCTGCACGCCGGCGAGATGGGTCCATTCCTCCAGCGCACCCAGGAACACCACGGCGATCACCAGGGCGAACCACGGCGTGGGCAACAGCAGGATCATGGCTATCGCCAGCGGCGCGAGCAGCAGGGCGGTGAATACGCGTTGGCGCAGCAAGGCTTCTTACCCCTTGTCCGTGGCGAGCTGGTCGCCGGTGCGGCCGTAGCGGCGTTCGCGCCGGCCGTATTCCTCGATCGCCCGGTGCAGGCTGGCCTGGTCGAAGTCCGGCCACAGGGTATCGGTGAAATGCAGTTCGGCATAGGCCGCCTGCCACAGCAGGAAGTTGCTGAGCCGGCATTCGCCGCCGGTGCGGATGAACAGGTCCAGCGGCGGCAGCTCGGCCAGGCACATCCGGTCGCCCAGCGCGGCCTCGTCGATCGCTTCGGCACGCAGCTCGCCGCGCGCGACGGCGGCGGCGGCCTGTCGCGCCGCCTGCACGATGTCCCAGCGGCCGCCGTAGTTCACGGCCACATTGAGATGCAGCTTGCGGTTGCCGGTGGTCTGTGCCATCGCGGCCTGCATCCGCTCGCGCAGTGGCGCGTCGAAGGCGGTGAGGTCGCCCACGAAGCGCAGGCGCACGCCCTGGGCATGCAGTTCGCCGGTTTCCTTGTCCAGCGCGCGCAGGAACAGCGTCATCAGCGCGCCGACTTCCTCCTCGGGACGTTGCCAGTTCTCGCTGGAGAAGGCGAACAGGGTGAGTGCCTCGACACCCTCGCGCAAGCAGCACTCCACCACCTCGCGCACCGCCTTGCGGCCGGCGTTGTGGCCGAAGCTGCGCGGCCGGCGGCGCGCTTTCGCCCAGCGGCCGTTGCCGTCCATCACGATGGCGATGTGGCGTGGGATGGCGGAGGAAGTGGTCATGGTCGGAGGCATCGGTTTCCTTCTCCCCGCCGGGGAGAAGGCACCCCATAGGGGCGGATGAGGGGCGGGCGCTCGCGGCGGGGTTGCATGGACGCGAGCCTGGTTGCGAGGTTGTCGCAACGTGTCCTCTCTCCCTTTGCCCCCTCCCCGGCGGGGAGAGGGAAACACGTGGTGCCTGCGGGTTTGCCGTTGCGAGCGTCGAGGTGGCGCGGGCGCTCCGGTTTTGCCGCGGCACCTAACTACATGGACATCAGCTCGTCTTCCTTGGCCTTCACCACGCCGTCCACGTCCTTCACGAAGCGGTCGGTGAGCTTCTGGATCTCGTCGTCGGCGCGGCGCTCCTCGTCCTCGCTGATCTGCTTGTCCTTGAGCAGGTCCTTCACCTTCTGGATCGCGTCGCGGCGCACGTTGCGGATCGCGATCTTCGCGTTCTCGCCCTCGTGCGACACGTGCCTGGCCAGCTCGCGGCGGCGTTCCTCGGTGAGCGGCGGCATGTTGAGGCGGATCACGGTGCCGGCGGTGGTGGGCGTGATGCCGATGTCCGAGGCCAGGATGGCCTTCTCGACCGGGCCGACCAGGCTCTTGTCGAACGGAGTGATGATGATGGAGCGGGCGTCGCCCAGCGCGACCGAGGCCACCTGGTTCAGCGGCATCTCCGAGCCGTAGGCAGGCACCTTGATGCCGTCCACCAGCGCGGTGCTGGCGCGGCCGGTGCGCAGGCGGGTGAGCTCGTGCCTGAGCGCGTCGATGCTCTTGCCCATGCGGGTCTGGGCATCGGTCTTGATGTCGTTGATCATGGGCGTGTCCCGGTGGATCTGGCTAGCCGGCGAGTATAGCAGCGCGCATCGCGGGGCCGGTTCAGTTGCGGACCAGGGTGCCCACCGGTTCGCCGCGCATGATGCGCAGCAGGTTGCCCGGCACGGTCATGTCGTAGATGCGCAGCGGCGTGTTGTGGTCGCGGCACAGCGCGATCGCGGCGGTGTCCATCACCTTGAGGTTGCGCTGGATCACCTCGTCGTAGGTGAGCTGGTCGTAGCGCGTGGCGTCCGGGTGGCGGGCGGGGTCGGCGGTGTACACGCCGTCGACCTTGGTGGCCTTGAGCAGCAGGTCGGCGCCGATCTCCACCGCGCGCAGGGCGGCGGCCGAGTCGGTGGTGAAGAACGGGTTGCCGGTGCCGGCCGCGAACAGCGCGATGCGGCCCTTCTCGATGTGGCGGATCGCGCGGCGGCGGATGAAGTCCTCGGCCACGTCATGGATCTGGATCGCGCTCATCACGCGGGCGTAACCGCCGCGCTTCTCGATCGCGTCGGCCATCGCGAGCGCATTCATCACGGTGGCCAGCATGCCCATGTGGTCGCCGGTGACGCGGTCCATGCCGGACGCCGCCAGGCCTTCGCCGCGGAAGATGTTGCCGCCGCCGATCACCACGCCGACTTCCACGCCGGCCTTGCGCACCTCGATGATCTCGTCGGCCAGCCGGCCGATCACCTTCGGGTCGATGCCGTAGTCGGCCGCGCCCATCAGCGCCTCGCCGGAGAGCTTGAGCAGGATGCGGCGGTACTGGGGCTGGTCGCTCATAGGGTCTCCGGATTGTGGTGGCGCAAACCGGCGCATTGTAGCGATTGCAGCTACCTGCGGCGAGCGCGGATACGGAAAAGGCGGGGCCGCGATGGCCCCGCCTTTCGTTCCGGCACCGGGAAGGCTCAGGCGAGGTTCTTCGCCGCGAACTTCCAGTTCACCAGGTTCCAGAACGCCTCCAGGTACTTCGGGCGGGCGTTGCGGTAGTCGATGTAGTAGGCGTGTTCCCACACGTCCACGGTGAGCAGCGGCTTGTCGCTGCCGGTGATCGGGGTGGCCGCGTTGGAGGTGTTGACGATGCCCAGCGCGCCGTCCGGGCGCTGCACCAGCCAGGTCCAGCCCGAACCGAAGTTGCCGGCGGCGGACTTGGTGAACTCCTCCTTGAACTTCTCGAACGAGCCGAACGCCTTGGTGATCGCGTCGGCCAGCTTGCCGGCGGGCTCGTTGCCGCCCTTCGGGCTCAGCGAATTCCAGTAGAAGGTATGGTTCCAGATCTGCGCGGCGTTGTTGAACACGCCGCCGGACGACTTCCGGATGATGTCTTCCAGTGCCGCGTCCGCAAATTCGGTGCCCTCGATCAGCTTGTTGAGGTTGGTCACGTAGGCCTGGTGGTGCTTGCCGTAGTGGTACTCCAGCGTCTCGGCGGAGATGTGCGGTTCGAGCGCGTTCTTTTCGTAGGGCAGCGGGGGAAGTTCGATCGCCATGAGTGGCTCCTTGAGGGTGGCTGGGGGAAGAGGGCGTGGCGGCATCGGTTGCCGATGAACGGCTGATACAATACCGGTTCGCCTGCATTGTAAAGATGAAGCATCCAGCCATGGACGTAAACGAGCGAATCAAGTCGCTGCTCGCCGCGCACCCGATCGTGCTCTTCATGAAGGGCACGCCGGAGTTTCCGATGTGCGGCTTTTCCAGCCGCGCCGCACAGGCGCTGCAGCAGGCCGGCGCGCCGTTCCATGCGGTGAACGTGCTGGCTGATCCGGAGATCCGCGCGGCCCTGCCGCACTACGCGAACTGGCCGACCTTCCCGCAGCTGTTCATCGAGGGCGAGCTGATCGGCGGCTGCGACATCGTGGTGGACCTGCAGGCTTCCGGCGAGCTGGCGCGCATGGCCGGCGACGTGACCGGGGCAGCGCAGGAATGACGCTGCCGACGGCGCGTCTTCCCGCGGACTGGATGCCCGCAAGCGACACGCTGGCCGGTCGCGTGGTGCTGGTCACCGGCGCCTACGGCGGCCTGGGCGGTGCGGTGGCGCGCGCTGCAGCACGCGCCGGCGCCACCGTGGTGGTCAGCGGCAAGCGCAAGCGCCAGCTGGAACAGCTGTACGACGCGATGCTGGCCGAGGGCCTGGCCGAGCCGGTGATCCATCCGCTGGACATGGAAACCGCCACGCCGCGCGAGTACGCCGCACTGGCCGACGGCCTGCGCCACGATTTCGGCCGGCTCGACGGCATTGCGCACTGCGCGGCCAGCTTCGCCGGGCTCACGCCGCTCGCCATGCACAAGCCCGACGACTGGCTGCGTGCGATGCACGTCAACGTCAACGCGCCGTTCGCCCTGACCCAGGCCTGCCTGCCGCTGCTGCAGGAGGCGGCTGACAGCGCGGTGGTGTTCGTGCTGGACGATCCGGCGCGGCTGGCGCGCGCGCACTGGGGCGCGTATGGCGCCTCGAAGGCGGCGCTGGAGCGCTTCGCCGCGATCCTGCACGAGGAGACCGACGAGAGTCCGCTGCGCGTGCACGCGCTGCTGCCCGCGCCGATGCGCACCCGGCTGCGCCGGCAGGCGTACTTCGGCGAGGACACCATGCAGCACCCGTTGCCGGATGCGACGGCGCAAGCCATGGTCTGGCTGCTCGGCGCGCAGGCCGCGTCGGTGCGTGGCCATGCGCTCGATCTGCGGGAAACGGCATGACGAACGGGCATCGTCGAACGGGGGCGCGCTGAATGGAAACGCAGATGACCACGCTGGCGGCGGGAATCATGCTGTTCCTGATCATGGACCCGCTGGGCAACATCCCGATCTTCCTCAGCCTGCTCAAGGACGTGCCGCCGAAGCGCCGCCGCCGCGTGATGGTGCGCGAATTGCTGATCGCGCTGGGCGTGCTGCTGGGCTTCCTGATAGGCGGGCAGGGGCTGCTGAACCTGCTGCAGCTGAAGTCCGACTCGATCAGCATCGCCGGCGGCATCGTGCTGTTCCTGATCGGCATCCGCATGGTGTTCCCGCCGGCGGATGGTGGTGGCATCTTCGGCAAGTCCGGCGGCGGCGAGCCCTTCATCGTGCCGATGGCGATCCCCGGCGTGGCCGGGCCCTCGGCGATGGCCGCGTTGCTGCTGCTCACCAACACCCAGCCGGGACGCACCGCCGACTGGGCGATCGCGCTGGTCGGCGCCTGGCTGGCCACCGCGGTGATCCTGCTGTGCTCCACCTACCTGTTCCGCTGGCTGGGGGAGAGCGTGCTGACCGCACTGGAGCGCGTGATGGGCATGCTGCTGATCGCGCTGTCGGTACAGATGTTCATGGCGGGCGTGGCCGCGTTCCTGCACCTGCAACTCTGAGCAGGTCGCCCGTCTGCAGGCCCGCCTGACGGTCTCTTCCGGGCTTGCCCGCGTCGTCTCCACTCGCGGTATTCGCCGCATGTCCCTTGGCGCTGATGCGGGCGGAAGCGTGCCGACGGGTATTGGATATCCGGCAATTCCCCTTGGCTGGAAGTAATGTAAAATTGTTGTAAGGTGCGGCCCGAATAATGGGCGCGATCCTACAGCGGAGGTTGCTTCGTTCGTCCAAGCGATTTGCATAAAAACTCGAAAACCAGTGTTGTCGCGCTCGACCACCCAGTCGAGCTTTTTTTGTGCCCGAGCTTGTCGTTTTTTCTTTCGGTGTCGTGTTGGCTTTTCGCCAGAATTTGCGATTTTCGCGTGTTGCGGCGAGTCCTGCCGGATGGCCACGTCAGCGGGCGTCGTGGTTTGTCCGAAGGGTTTCCGGCACGGGGCCGGATGGGAACCCGCCTTTCGACGGCCGCGCGCAGGCCTGATTGACCGTGGCCACGCGACCATTCATTCCATTGCCTGAACTTGCGAGACGGAATCCATCCATGAAACGAGCTTATCTGTACGCGTCGATTGCATTGTCCCTTGGCCTGGCGTCGTCAATGGCGCTGGCGCAAGACACGACCGGCAACAACCAGTCCGCGCAGGGCACGGCCCAGCAGGGCGGTGGCGGCCAGTCGAGCGTGTCGAGCACATCCAAGGTGTCGGCAGTCGCCACCAAGCGCGCGCGCGAGCTGCAGGCCGTCCAGGTGACGGCGACGGCCCCCGCGCTCGGCGGCGGCCTGATGTCCGAGCAGGACGCGCCCAAGGCGGTGTCGACCATCACCCGCGAGGCGATCCAGCAGGGCGCGCCCGGCGGCACCTTCGCGCAGGCGATCGAGAGCATCCCGGGCGTGTTCACGTCCACCGACGACTACACCGGGTTGAACGACGGCGACTACTCCATCCGCGGTTTCACCAGCGATGAGGTCGGCACCACCGTCAACGGCGCACCGATCAACGACAGCGGCAACTACCGCGTCTACGCCACCGAATACGGCGATGCCGAGAACATGGGCGACATCACCGTGCAGCAGGGCTGGCCGGACGTCGATCAGCCGATCTCGGGCGCGGCCGGCGGCTCCATCGGCTGGGCAACCATCGACCCGTCGCACACGGGCGGGGTCGATCTGAGCCAGACCTTCGGCAGCAACAGTTATCACCGCACCTTCGTGCGCCTGAACACCGGCGACATGGGCCCGGTGCGCTCCTGGGTTTCGTACTCGAACAACGAAGCCAGCATCTGGGACGGCCCCGGCAAGCAGAAGGTGACCAAGGTCGATGGCAAGCTGCTGTGGACCATCGACGACCGCAACTCGATTTCCTTCTCGCTGCAGTACAACCGGGAAGTGAAGAACAGCTACATGCATCCGACCAAGCAGCAGGCGGCGCGGGACTACGAGTACAACTATTCCAATGTCTGGACCACGCCGGAGAATCTGGGGTCGACCAGCACCAGTTCCTGCGGCCCCAACGTCAGCTACAACGCCTGCTACTACAAGTTGCACGTCAACCCGTACACCAGCTGGATGGCCAGCGCCGACGGCGAATTCACGCTGAGCGACAGCCTGCACCTGTCCGTGGTGCCCTACTTCCAGTACGGCAGCGGTGGTGGCAGTGGCGCGACGACCGGCTACGAAAGCACCTACAGCGACAATGAGTATCTGGACGTGAATGCCGACCTCAATGGCGACGGCATGATCAAGAACGGCAGCAAGGGACTGGTCTATTCGCTCAGCCAGAACTTCACCTATCGTCCGGGCGTCATCGCCAAGTTGAGCCAGGACATCGGCAGCAACGACACCCTGGTCTACGGCGTGTGGTGGGAGCGTCCGCGCGAGCAGCAGGACGAGGTGTTCTCGCTGGTCGACCCGGCCACCGGCACCCCGTCGGATATCTGGGGCCAGACGGACGTGATCCGCTACCCGGACGGCGACATCCAGAAGGCCTACGGCGAATACACGACCACGACCACCGAAAAGGCCTTCGCGACCAACACGTGGACGCCCAGCGACAAGTGGACGGTCACCGCGGGTCTGGCCTACATCTGGGCCAAGCGCCAGGGCTACGACTTCGAATACCCGGGTGCCGACTACGGTCCGTACTACAAGCAGCAGTTCGGTGGCCCGTTCGAAGCGACCTACCACGATTGGTCGCCGACGGCCGGCGTGAAGTTCCAGGCGAACGACGAGAACCAGTTCTACTTCGGCGTGGGCAGGACGTTCCGCACGCCGGTCAACGGCGCGTTGGCGCAGAACGGTGCGGCGGACGACCTCAATGCGGCCCACCCGGACCCGGGTTACAGCTTCAGCGCGGTGAACAAGCCGGAAACCGCGACCAGCGCCGACCTGGGCTGGCGCTTCTACACCACGCGCGTGTCGGCCAGCATCGACGCCTATGCCGCCAACTTCCACAACAAGCAGGTCAGCGGCTACGACGAAAACAGCGGCCAGACCGTGTATACCAACCTGCCCAGCGTGCACATGCGCGGCCTGAACGGCGAGGCCAGCATCAGGCTGAACCGGCAGTTCACGCTGTACGGCTCGTACACGTACACCGTGGCCCGCCAGCAGAGCGACGTGAACACGGGTGGCGACGGCATCTACTACACCAGCGGCAAGACCCTGACCAACACGCCGCGCAATGCGGCCTACCTGCGCCTCGGCTACAAGCAGGGGCCGCTGTGGGCCAGCCTGAGCGCGAAGTACCGCGGTGCGGTATGGGGCGACTGGTCGAATACCGAGCAGGTGGGCGGCTACACCATGTTCAACCTGAGTGCGGGCTACCACCTGCCCGATTTCTCGGCCGACTTCACCAAGCCCTTCATCAAGTTCAACGTGTTCAACCTGACCGACCACCGGGCCTTCACCTGGGCGTCCAGCAGTCCGTTCCTGGCCTCGAGCGCAGGCAGCGAGTACGACGTCAACGGCACCAAGCTGTATGCCTCGCCGGCGACCTACTCGATCCTGCAGGACCGCACCTACATGATCACCTTCGGCGTCTCGATCAACTGATCGTCGTGTTCACCGCCCACGGCTGACACAGCGTGGGCTGCCTTGGCCGGCCCCTTCGGGGGCCGGCTTTTTTGTGGCCGGCAATCCCGTGGCGCCGCCGCAACTGGCTGCGATACTGGCAAATAGTTACGAAATTGCAATATTCTTCACGTAACTTTGTGCTGCGACCGGCGTGATCAAAGTCCGGTTCGTATCGTTATTCACAGGGAAACACAAGAAAATTATTGCCTTGCGGCACAACTCCGCGAGGCGAGTGATCCGCTTGTTGCCCTGATTTCGTTATTTT
Source organism: Rhodanobacter geophilus (assembly GCF_040812275.1). NCBI lineage: Bacteria > Pseudomonadati > Pseudomonadota > Gammaproteobacteria > Lysobacterales > Rhodanobacteraceae > Rhodanobacter > Rhodanobacter geophilus. The sequence continues at coordinate 227,197 of NZ_JBFOHL010000005.1, forward strand.
TTGCGAATCACCACCATGGGGTCGATGTCTCGATGAAAAGCACTCTTCGCGCAAAATTGCTGCCGATGACCATCGGCGCGCTGCTGGTCTCCACGCCGATTCTCGCCCAGGACACCTCGTCCTCGATCAGCGGCCGCGTACTCGACGCCAGCGGCCAGCCAGTCGCCGGCGCCACCGTGCAGATCGTGCACGAGCCCTCGGGCACCACCAAGATCATCGCCACCGACGCCAGCGGCCGTTATGCAGCGCAGGGCCTGCGCGTGGGCGGCCCCTTCGACGTCACCGCGTCCAAGGCCGGCCTGGCCCAATCCGAGCGGAGGAACGTCTACCTGCAGCTGGCGCAGGACACCGCGGTCAACCTGACCATGGGGGCGGAGCAGGCCAGGGAGGCGAAGGAACTGGGCGCGGTCACCGTGTCGGCCAGCGCGCTGGCGCAGACCTTCACGCCGGACAACAAGGGCATCTCCACCAACATCTCGCAGCGCGAGCTGGAAGCCGTGCCGGCGCCGGATCGTTCGATCCAGAACATCGTGCGCATGGACCCGCGCGTGGTGATCACCGACCGCGAGCGCGGCGAGATCTCCGCGGTGGGCCAGAACAGCCGCTACAACAACATCACCGTCGACTCGATGAGCGCGAACGATCCGTTCGGCCTCAACGCGAACGGCCTGCCCACGCTGGGCACGCCGATCTCGCAGGACACCATCGCCGAATACAACATCTCCACCGCGAACTACGACGTGGCGAACCGCCGCGGCCTCGGCGCGGCGGTGAACGCGGTGACCAAGAGCGGCACCAACGAGTTCCACGGCTCGGTGTACTACGCGTTCCAGAACGACAGCATGATCGGCAACAACCAGCAGGACGCGAAGTACGCCGGCTTCTCGCGCCAGTGGACCGGTGGCGCCACCGTCGGCGGCCCGATCATCAAGGACAAGCTGTTCTTCTTCGCCTCGCTGGAGAAGAGCACCCAGGTGGCGGCGGGCAGCCCGTACGGGCCGGCCGATTCCGGTGCCGCGCAGCCGATCGCCGGCCTGACCTCGGCCCAGGTCGACCAGATCCGCCAGATCGCCGCGCAGAAATACGGCATGACCGACCTCGGCAGCGTGGGCGGCGGCAACTCCAACCTGCAGGACAAGCGCTACCTCGGCAAGATCGACTGGAACATCAGCAACAACCACCGCGCCAGCTTCACCTTCAGCGAGACCAAGGAAACCAAGCCGATCATCACCGGCAGCCCGACCAACCTGCGGCTGTCCAGCGGCTGGTACACCACCAAGGTCGACAACAAGAGCTACGCGCTGCACTTCTACGACGACTGGTCGGACGTGTTCTCCACCGACACCACCGTGTCGTACCGCAACTTCACGCAGAACCGCGGTCCCTACAACGGCGTGGCGATGCCCGACGTCACCGTCTACCCGGCAACCTTCGGCGGCCCGAACGTGGAGTTCGGCACCGAATACTCCAGCCAGGCCAACGTGCTGAAGGTGAAGACCTGGAACGCGGCCTGGGCCGGCACGCTGTTCCTGGGCGACCACACCGTGAAGGGCGGCGTCGATTTCGAGCGCGGCGAGTACTACAACCTGTTCCTGCAGAACCTGTACGGCAGCTACATCTTCGAGAACCTGACCGGTGGCCCGGGCAACGGGCTCGATGCGTTCGCCCAGGGCCTGTACTACCAGTACCGCTACAACCGCCCCGCCGACGGCCTGTCGCTGGCCGATACCGCCGCCGCCTACAACCTGAACCAGTGGGGCGTGTTCCTGCAGGATACCTGGCAGGTCAACAACAACCTGTCGGTGCAGTACGGCGTGCGCGTCGACATTCCGCTGATGACCGACCGGCCGATCTACAACCCGGCCTTCGCCGCCGCGTTCGGCCGCAGCAACCAGACCACGATCAACGGCAACCGCGTGGTGCAGCCGCGCATGTCGTTCAACTACAGCTTCGACACCGAGCGCATGACCCAGCTGCGCGGCGGTGCGGGCCTGTTCGTGTCGAACCCGCCGGGCGTGTGGCTGGGCAATATCTTCTCCAATTCCGGCATGACCCAGACCCAGTTCAACTGCGGCCCGACCCAGAAGGGTTGCCAGACCAACCTGCCGGCGTTCAGCCCCGACCCGAATGCCCAACACGACGGCACCCCCGGCACCGGCCAGATGACGGTGAACACCATCTCGCCGGGCTTCCGCATCCCCAGCGCGTGGAAGTTCACGCTGGGCTTCGACAAGGAACTGCCGTGGTGGGGCCTGATCGCCACCGCGGACTACCAGCACATCAAGCAGCGCGACGCGATCTGGTTCCAGAACATCAACACCGGCGCCCCAACCGGCGTGCTGCCTGACGGCCGCCTGAGCTTCTACCGGTTCCCGGACCTTGATCCCAAGGCGAAGAACCAGACGGTGACCTACAACGCCAACCCGGCGTTCTCCAATGCGAACATCAACCTCGCGAACAGCAGCAAGGGCAAGGCCGACAGCCTGACCCTGGCGCTGAAGAAGCCCTTCGCGGACGGCTGGATGGCGATGGCCGGCCTCGCCTGGGGGCGTTCCACCGAGGTGAACCCGGGCACTTCCAGCGTGGCGCTGTCCAACTACCGCTACAACTTCCTCACCAATCCCAGCGAGAACGTGGCCAGCACCTCGAACTACTCGGTGCCGTGGCGCGCAATCGCCTCGCTGACCTGGCAGCATCGTTTCTTCGGTGACTACGCCACCACGTTCAGCGCGTTCTACGACGGCCACTCGGCCTCGCCGTACAGCTGGACGTTCGGCAACGACGCCAATGGCGACAGCTTCGTCAACGACCTGGTGTTCATCCCGAAGCCGGGCCAGGTGGAGTTCCGCTCCACCGGCAGCACCGCGCTGGATGCCCAGTTGCAGAAGGAATTCTTCGACTACATCCAGGGCAACCAGTACCTGCGTGACCATGCAGGAAGCATCGCCAAGCGCAACGGCGCCCGCGCCGGCTGGATCAACCAGCTGGACCTGAGCTTCAGCCAGGAGATTCCCGGCATCTTCAAGGGCAACAAGGGTGTGGTGCGCCTGGACCTCTACAACTTCGGCAACATGCTCAACAAGAACTGGGGCGTGGAGAAGCGGGTGGGTTTCCCGGGCGGCCGTGCCCTGGCGGACTTCTACGGCTACGACAAGGCCACCGGCAAGTACATCTACGACATCAGCTGCGGTGGCGCGAAGACTTGCACCAACTACATCCAGGACGGCCATTACAGCCCGCAGCCGATCCCCGTGTACATCAACAACAACGACGACCTGGCCCAGCGCTGGTCGATCCTGCTGACCGTGAAGTACAAGTTCTGAGGTGCCATCGCTAGCGATTCATCTGGCCGGCGCCCGCGAGGGCGCCGGTTTTTTATGGTGCAGATCTTGTGAGCGCCCTGCGGGCATGCAGAACGGCAATCCTGCCGTTTTGTCTTGACCGCGTGCAATCGAGGCGGGAAGCTTCGAGGTCGCCGCATCCGTGCGGGCATGTGCCCGCGGGACAGTGGCATGGAGATACCGATGAACGATGCAGGTGCCGGCGCTGCCGGCCGCAATGCCACGGTGAGCGCGCGCATCTCGCCCGCCGGTGGCCTGGACATCCTTTCCCGCCACGAGGTGGCGCGCCTGCGCGGCGCCAGCGATTCGGGCCTGCACGGCCTGCTGCGCCGCTGCGCGCTGGCGGTGTTGACCTCGGGCGCGATCAGCGACGATCCGCGGGCGATCCTCGAGCAGTATCCGGACTTCGACATCCAGGTGCTGCAGCAGGACCGCGGCATCAAGATCGAGTTGACCAAGGCGCCGGCGCAGGCCTTCGTGGACGGCCAGATCATCCGCGGCATCAACGAGCTGCTGGTGGCGGTGGTGCGCGACATCGTCTACGTGTCCACCCAGCTGGAGCAGATCGGCAGCGACCTCGAACCGTCCGACGCGCTGACCCAGGTGGTGTTCGAGATCCTGCGCAACGCACGCATCCTCAAGCCTTTCATCGACCCGAACCTGGTGGTGTGCTGGGGCGGCCACTCGATCTCGCGCGAGGAGTACGACTACACCAAGGCGGTGGGCTACCAGCTCGGCCTGCGCGGCATGGACATCTGCACCGGCTGCGGCCCCGGTGCGATGAAGGGGCCGATGAAGGGCGCCACCATCGCGCACGCCAAGCAGCGGCGTCGCAACAACCGCTACATCGGCATCACCGAGCCGGGCATCATCGCGGCCGAGTCGCCGAACCCGATCGTCAACCAGCTGGTCATCATGCCGGACATCGAGAAGCGCCTCGAAGCCTTCGTGCGCATGGGCCACGGCATCATCGTGTTCCCCGGCGGCGTGGGCACGGCGGAGGAAATCCTCTACATGCTCGGCCTCCTGCTGCACCCGGACAACGCGGGTACGCCGTTCCCGCTGATCCTTACCGGGCCGAGGCAGTCGGCCGCGTACTTCGAGCAGATCGATCGTTTCCTGCGGCTCGCGCTGGGCGACACGGTGGCTGCGCATTACCAGATCATCGTGGATGATCCGGCCGCGGTGGCGAAGGCGATGGCCAAGGGCATCGACAAGGTGCGCAACAACCGGCTGGACACCAAGGATGCGTTCTTCTTCAACTGGGCGCTGCGCATCCCGCTGGAATTCCAGATCCCGTTCCGCCCTACCCACGAGGCGATGCGCGGCTTGCAGATCCGTCATGGCCGGCCGCTGCACGAATTGGCGGCGGACCTGCGTCGCGCGTTCTCCGGCATTGTGGCCGGCAACGTGAAGGAGGAGGGCGTGCAGGCGATCGAGCAGAATGGCCCGTTCGACATCGACGGCGACCGCGACATCATGCAGGCACTGGACAAGCTGCTGCAGGCCTTCGTCGAGCAGCACCGCATGAAGCTGCCCGGTGGCGCGGCCTACGTGCCGTGCTACCGCGTGGTCACCGGCTGATGGCCGGCGCGGAAGGCGGCCCGATGGCTTGACAGCCCACCATCCGGTCGACAAACTACGCAGCTCCCGCCCGAATAGCTCAGCTGGTTAGAGCACTTGACTGTTAATCAGGGGGTCGTTGGTTCGAGTCCAACTTCGGGCGCCAGACAGATGAAAAGGCCGGCAGCGATGCCGGCCTTTTTGCATGCCCGCACCCCGCAAAACCGCGCTCACTGCGCCGCGGCACAACTGGCGGCCTGCTCGGCGCTGGCCTTGGCGCCGCGAACGCGGCCGGAGTTCGCGATCACCACTACCAGAACTTGGTCAGGCTGGCCGCGGTGACAGAAGCGCCAGGTGTTGGTCATGCCGCTGGCGCTGCCGTCGCTCTGGAAGCGCACCAGCCGGTGCCCACTGTCGCCGAGGACGACGATGCCGGTGTAGCCGGCCCGGCTGCGCAATGGAGCCGCGTCCGGCTGGCCCTTGCGGGCCGTGTCATGGCCGATCAGCCAGCCGGTTTCCCAGCGCGTGTCGTTGCTGCAGCTCCGGCCGTCGTGGCTGGGGCAGAACAGGGTGGGCTTGCCGCTGACCACGGCGGTACCGCGTGCGTGCTGCAGGGCGGCGATGAACTCCGTCTGTGCCAGTTGCACCTGGTTGCGCTGGAACAGCCGTGCCAGTGCAGGTACGGCGATCGCAGCTAGCACGCCGAGGACCGCCACCACCATGATCTGCTCGATCAGGGTGACGCCGGCTTGCCTTCCACGGAAGCCGCAAGCCTCTCGCATCGCCATGACGCGCTCCTGCATGGGCGGGAGGGTCATGCTAGGAAGCTGCGTTCGCGCGGCCAGCCGTCGGATGGATGGCCACGGCGTCGGTTTCTGCTGACAGGCGCTGTCAGCAGCGGCGATTTAATATGCGGGTATCCGCCCGCATATCGTCCGCCATGACCGATTGCTTCGAACTCGTTGCGCCCTACCAGCCCGCCGGCGACCAGCCCGAGGCGATCCGCCGTCTCGGCGAGGGTTTCGAGGCAGGGCTCGCCGCGCAGACCCTGCTGGGCGTCACCGGCTCGGGCAAGACCTACACCATCGCCAACGTGATCCAGCAGGTGCAGCGGCCCACCATCGTGATGGCGCCGAACAAGACGCTGGCGGCGCAGTTGTACGGCGAATTCCGCGAATTCTTCCCGCACAACGCGGTGGAGTACTTTGTCAGCTATTACGACTACTACCAGCCCGAGGCCTACGTGGCGGCCTCGGACACCTACATCGAGAAGGACGCCTCGATCAACGAGCACATCGAGCAGATGCGGCTGGCCGCGACCAAGGCGTTGCTGTCGCGCCGCGACGCGATCATCGTCGCCACGGTGTCGGCGATCTACGGCCTGGGCAATCCCGAGGACTATCTCTCGTTGCGCCTGATCCTGGCCAAGGGCGAACGTATCGAGCAGCGCCAGCTGATCCGCCAGCTCACCGAACTGCAGTACACCCGCAACGAGATGGAGCTGCGCCGCGGCACCTACCGCGTGCGCGGCGAGGTCATCGACGTGTTCCCCGCCGAATCGGAAACCGAGGCGCTGCGCATCGAGCTGTTCGACGGTGAGGTGGAGAACCTGGCGTTGTTCGACCCGCTCACCGGCGAGACCATCCGCAAGGTGCCGCGCTACACGGTCTACCCGCGCACGCATTACGCTTCCACGCGCGAGAGCGTGCTCAACGCGATCGACACCATCAAGGACGAGCTGAAGGACCGGCTGGAGGTGCTCTACCGCGACAACAAGCTGGTCGAGGCGCAGCGGCTGGATCAGCGCACCCGCTACGACGTGGAGATGATGGCCGAGGTGGGCTACTGCCAGGGCATCGAGAACTACTCGCGCCATCTTTCCCGGCGCGCGCCGGGCGAGCCGCCGCCGACGCTGTTCGACTACCTGCCTGCCGATGGCCTCTTGGTGGTGGACGAATCGCATGTCACCGTGCCGCAGATCGGTGCCATGTACAAGGGCGACCGTTCGCGCAAGGAGACCCTGGTGGAATTCGGCTTCCGCCTGCCGTCCGCGCTGGACAACCGTCCGCTGCGCTTCGAGGAGTGGGAGGCGCGGGTGCCGCGGGCGATCTACGTCTCCGCCACGCCGCGCGAGTACGAGCTGCAGAAGTCCGGCGACGCCATCGTGGAACTGGTGGTGCGTCCCACCGGCCTGGTCGATCCCGAGGTGGAGGTGCGTCCGGTGCGCACCCAGGTCGACGACCTGCTGGGCGAGGCCAACAAGCGCATCGCCATGGGCGACCGCGTGCTGGTCACCACGCTGACCAAGCGCATGGCCGAGAACCTCACCGAGTACCTGTCCGAGCACGGCGTGAAGGTGCGCTACCTGCATTCGGACATCGAGACGGTGGAGCGCAGCGAGATCATCCGCGACCTGCGCCTGGGCGAGTTCGACGTGCTGGTGGGCATCAACCTGCTGCGCGAGGGTCTGGACATGCCCGAGGTGTCGCTGGTGGCCGTGCTCGACGCCGACAAGGAGGGCTTCCTGCGCTCCACCGGCTCGCTGATCCAGACCATCGGCCGCGCCGCCCGCAACGTGCGCGGCAAGGCCATCCTCTACGCCGACGAGGTCACCCGCTCGATGCGGGCGGCGATGGACGAGACCGGTCGCCGCCGCGAGAAGCAGCTGGTCTACAACGAGGCGCACGGCATCACCCCGAAGACAGTGCAGCGGCGCATCGCCGACATCATGGAAGGTGCGCGCAGCGAAACACCGGCACGCGGGCGCGGCAGCAAGGGCCGGCAGCGTGCGGTGGCCGAGATGGCGGCCAGTTACGAGGCCATGGATCCGGCCAAGGCCGCCGCCACGATCAGGAAGCTGGAAGCGCAGATGTACAAGCATGCCCAGAACCTGGAATTCGAGGATGCGGCGAAGCTGCGCGACCAGATTCACCAGCTCCGCGAGCAGGCGCTGCGCTGACCAGGCCTCCGGCCGGCCGAGCTTGTGGATGGCCAGGGAGTCGCCTATACTGCGCGGCTCGCGCGGCCTGCCGCCACGCGAATCGGGCGGTTAGCTCAGCGGTAGAGCACTACCTTGACATGGTAGGGGTCACAAGTTCGATCCTTGTACCGCCCACCAGATACCATGCGACGGCGCGAACCTCGGTTCGCGCCGTTTCTTTTTCCGGCTGGAGCGGAGCAATGGTCTATCTGTGGGTCAAGAGCTTCCACGTGCTGTTCGTGATCGCCTGGATGGCCACGGTGTTCTACCTGCCGCGCATCCTGGTGAACCTCGCCGAGGCTGGCGACGAGCCGGCGGTGCAGGCACGGCTGCTGCTGATGGGGCGGCGGCTGTACAAGTTCGGCCACAACATGTTCGGCATGGCCTTCCTGTTCGGGCTGACGCTGTGGCAGGGGTGGCGGCTGTTTCCATCCAGGCTGCCGAACGTGACCGCAGGCATGCACTGGATCGACGCCAAGCTGACCCTGGTGGCCGTGCTGCTGGCGTATTTCGTTTGGGCCGGGCGGATGATCAGGCGCTGCGAGCAAGGTGGCGCGCTGCCGTCGTCGAAGACCTTGCGCTGGCTCAACGAGCTGCCGGTGCTGCTGCTGCTGGGCGTGATCTTCCTGGTGCTGGCCAAGCCGTTCTGAACAACGCGCCTGCCGTAGGAGCAACTGTCTTCACCCCGGGTTGGGCACTCTCCATTCGGTGCGGTCACGGGCCATGGCGTTGAGGCGGGTGAGGAGGACGCGCATGCAGGCGGTGATGGCGACCTTGGCGCACTTGCCCCTCTGGCGTAAGGACGTGTAGCGCGCCTTGAAGTCGGGCTGGGTGCGGATCACCGACCCACTCGCCATGTACAGCACGCGGCGAATGGGTGCCCTGCCGCCGCGGATGCGGCGTTTGCCGGAGTGCTGGCCACTGTCCACGTTGTAGGGTGCCAGTCCGGCCAGGGCCGCGATCTGGCGACGATCCAGCCGGCCCAGTTCCGGCAAGTAGGCCAGCACGCTGGCGGTGGTGACCTCGCCGATGCCGTCGATGGCCCGCAAGCGCTGGCTCAGGTCGTCATCGAGCTGGCGCTGGGCCTGGACGATGGCCTGGTCGATGCGGCGGATGCGTTGGCGCAAGTGGCCGATGTGCTCGATGAGGTCATCGCGCACCGCCGGCAGGCGGGCCTGGTGCAGGCGGCGACGCTCGTCGTCGCGTTGCTGGATGAGCTGCTCGCGACGCTGAACCAGGTCGCGCAGCGCCTCACGTTCGGGCTCCAACGCGGTGCTGGGCGCCTGTACCAGCTCGGCCATGCGGGCCAGCAT